>CAIZGN010000184.1 GCA_903932505.1 Candidatus Hydrogenedentota bacterium | reverse complement strand
CAGCGCCATTGCGCTGGACACCAACGACAAGGACGCATGCCTTATCTCGGATACATTCCATCTTTATCGCGGTGATTCGGGTTTCAATGGCGTACGTCATATCAGCGGCGACTTTATCGCAAACTTCCATTGGAACGATGTGCCGGGTGATATCCCGCGCGAGCAGCAGAGCGATGAAACGCGTATCTACCCCGGCGATGGCATCCTTCCTCTGCCCGAGGTGTTGAAGGACCTGAAGGCGATCGGCTATCGCCGCACCTTGTCGCTGGAAACGTTCAACCGCGAGCATTGGAAACAGGATCCGAAGCAAGTCGCGGAAACTGGTCTGCGGAAAATGCGTGAGTGCATCGCCAAGGCCGGGGTGTAGGGAAGACAGAATCTTTGGCATGACCATGCGTTGTATTCCTTGGGTGGGGTGTTTGCAGACCCTGGTGGAAATACCGCGAGAAAGGCTTCAGTTGCAGAGAGACATCCCCCGGCGCTTCGCGCCACCCCCTTCGAAGGGGGATTTATTGCGCTTCGCGCTGGCTCCTTCGGTGGGGTGCGCTGCTCTGCGTGCATCGAAGGGGGATCATGGGGGCTTTATGGCGGCGGGTGGAGCTGCCCAGGGCTGGTGTTTGAAGTTTGCATTAGCCATCATGATGCTTGCCGTGTTGGTGTCGGGTGGCACTTTTTCCCAAGATGCGAATGAGGGTCCGGGCGCGCTATGGACCCAAGCGACCCTTTATCGCGATGAATGGGGTGTGCCGCATGTCTATGCGGACAATGCCCGGGCCTTGGGCTATGCCTTTGGCTATGCGCAGTCTCAGGATCATCTTGAAGACCTCCTGATGGCGTTTCGCATTGCCAAGGGTCGTGCGGCGGAGGTTTTGGGCGAAGATTATGCCGCGTCGGACGCCTTTGCGATTCGTGTGGGCAATGCGCGGTTGGCGGAGCAGGCATTGCCCACGCTGGATCCCATCACGGTGGATCTCTGCGAGGGTTTCGCCCTAGGCATCAACGCGTGGATCTACGAACATCCCAAGGATGTCCCGGAATGGGCCGACGGCGCCACCCCCGCCGATCCGTTGGCGCTGTGGCACGCCTATGTGTTGAGTCTGGCCCCGATTGACTCACCGAACATTCCGCATCCGACACTGGCCGCCGGAACCGGCAATGCGTGGGCTGTGGCCCCCGGTCGCATGGTGGAAGGCAAGTCTGTCCTCGTGATCAGTCCGCACGCTTACTACGATGGCCCTTTCCAATGGTACGAGGCGCACCTGGTCTGCGGGGACATGGATGTCGCCGGGGCGACGTTGTTTGGCCTGCCGATCATTTTGCAGGGTCACAACACGACCCTGGGTTGGGCGCTCACCCCGAACGCGCCGGATTTCGCGGATCTTTCTGAGGAACACTTGCCGACCCCGTCTGCCGATGCGGCCAACAACCCTGCGGGGGTGAGTGCTGTCGCGCAGGAGCGTCAAGTCCTGCTCCTTCAGTATCTCAGCCAAATGCAACCCTACTACGTACGCACGGCGACCGGCTTGGAGGAACGGGCGGTTCCCGTGCTGTCCACCTCTCTGGGGCCGGTGCTTGAAGACAACAAAGGCGGACTCTTTTCCTGGAAGGTCGGGGGTTATGGCGAATTCGGCGCATTTCGTCAGCTTATCGACATGGCCCGGGCCTCGGATTTGCCCGCGTTTCAGCAAGCGTTGAGTTATCATCAGTTTCCCTGTTTCCATGTGATTTGCGCCACCCAGAGCGGACACCTCTTCTATCTCTATGGCGCGAAGACCGGGGCGCACGAGGTGGTGTCGGTATCCGAGAACAAGGACCAGCAGGGTCTTGTGACGCCTGATTGGAAAAGTCCGGTGGATCCGGGTTTGTTGGGTCGGGCCTGGGCCAGTGTGCCGCCCCTTCAATTCTTTCCGCGTGTGGAAGATCCGGAGTCGGGCTATGTGCAAGCCTGCGGCAATCCGCCGTGGTTCGCCGCGCAGGACATTGCGCAGAACTCGGGCGATATTCCAGCGTGGTTTGTACAGGACACCGACACCTTTCGATCCGCCCGGGTGCGACAGGTGCTGTCCTCCGGTCGTCTGAACTTTCCCGATGTGCGGTCTCTGCTTTTTGATGCGTATGTTCCGGCAGCAGCGGAGTTGGTGCCCAAACTGCTCGAATACACCAACGCCCAACCGAACCTGCTCAAGACAAGCCATCCCGATTTGGGCACGGGTCTCGGGCTTTTGCGGGACTGGGATTATGTGGCTCGACCGCACGCCCCCGCGATGACCTTCTTTAATGCATGGTGGAACCTGCTCAGCGAGCGCATGCCCGCCTTTGCCCGTACCCAGGTGGATTTCTTCGCCGCCTTGCACAGCAATGATCCGCAGGCGCAAGCCGCGCTCTTGGGCAGCGCAGAAGACGCCGCACGCATGTTACGCAATGAGTTTCCGGACTTCTCGCCGGAATGGGGACAACTCCACCGTCTTGTGCGCGGAGACCGCAGCGAAGCCGTGCCTGGAAGCCTGTCCGGCGGCTCGGTCATGGCGATGGGGGCCGATGCCTTCGTGAATCACCAGTGGCCAGTACGATACGGCCCCGGTTTCGCCATGGCCATCCAGTTCGGAGACACCCCGGTTGCATACAGTGTGTCACCGTTCGGGGCCTCGAATCGTCCAGGAAACGCGCACTATGCGGATCAGATGGGTTGGATGCTCAATGGACGCATGAAACGCGCCTACTACCTCGAAGATGATGTGTGCCGCTATGCCCAGTCGGCCCAGGGACGTCGGGTGGTTCTTTTCCCGCGCGGGGTTGATGGAGAGATTCGTCTCGACGCCGAGCAGATTATCGAGGCTCGTTGCGTGGTTGCTGCGGATCCAGCCACCCCCTTCCCGGATGCCCTGGTGCCTTTCTCCCCCTGCATCACCGCAGAATACGGGCCACAAGGGGTAAACGTCCTGTTTCATGTGGCCATCTACGTCCCAGAGATCCTCTGCCTCAAGGAAAACCTCCGCCAACTGAGCCTGTACACGCAGGAGTCGGGGCTGGCTTGGCAGCAGGAGACAGAGACAGCCCTCGACCCCGAGGAGCGTATCTTTTCACTGGACATGGATCATGTGGTGTCGGTGGCCCTGCTTGGGCCATCCACCTGCCTGTTGAAGACGCCCTCGCAAGTGCCGATGATCGGGCATGACGCGTCGCAGACCGCACCAGAAGGGGAGGCTCCCGTGCCTGTTCCTGTTGTGTCGCCCGAGGGTGAAGCCCCTGCAACCCCGTCTGAGCCCGCGCCACCCACCATGGCCGCACCGTCGCCGGAAGGGGAGCAGCCCTCGCTTGCGGAGGGCGAGTCCAAACCGGTGGTTCAGCAATCGCCCGCCCCGGTTGCCCCTGAGAAACACAAGCCATTTCTACCGCGCCCACGCCGCCAACTGGGTCGTTGAGCCCAAGAACGAGGGAAAATGCCATGTCCATTGATCATGCCAACCTGAAAGAATTGGAGGCGCTGCTCGCGCCGGAAATGTTGGAGCGTGTCTATCAAGCGGCCGACCACATGGTTGCCGTGAAGGAAAAGGGTGGGCGGATTGCGGTCGTGACCGGCAGCGGGCCCAACATCCATGAAGGCGTCACCACGCTGCTGGCCGAACTCATGCGCGTCGGGGTGGTGGACGGCATCACGACGAGTTCCGCCGTGGTTTCGCACGAGATGGGCGGCACACTCGATCGTGTCAAACGATGTGACGGGGCGGCGGTGGGTGTGCGCGAATATCACCTGCCGCGCGGCGGTGATTTTGAGCTCACCGAGACCGAAGAGTCGTATCTGCAGACCATTGCCCGGCATATGGAGGTCGACTTCGACCTCATAGCCCGGCTGAAATCCGCCGAAGGAAAAACCATAATCAAGGCGGCGGGGAATCTCGGTTATCCCGTGGGCCTGTGGATGGAACATCTGGCCTTGGAAATCGGGACGCTGGCGCGGGTGCATGGCCGCTCCTTCGAGGAAGTCGCGGGGTTGGGCGCGGATGAGCGCACCATGATCGGTATCGGCGCACGGAAAGGCCTGCCCGTATTGGTGACCATTCCGCAGTTGATCGGCGGTGGGCTTGTGGGGCTCGCCATCGGCGACAGCATTTCCATCAGCGAACGCGCCGGACGCCTCGCACGCATGCTGGAATCGTCCGACATCATTATTGAATCCGCCGTCGCGCTCACGCAGGAAATCCACGACGGGCCTTTCGAGCGCTACACCGGTCATGGCATGTGGTCCTCTTGGATGGGGCATGCCACCTATTCCTTGGAAGGGAAACGACTGATCCGCATCGACCTCGACCCCGCCTTGGAGACGGTGTGTCAGGTGGAGAAGGGCGGTGGTGCCGTGCAGGCTGCCATCGCGGATGGTCTGCCCAAGACCAAGCTGTTCAAGGTACCCTTCCGCATGGAAATGTCCGGCTTCGCCCGCCACCCCGGCAGCATGGCGATTCTGGGCGATATCGGATCGGTATGGCCTCTGTTGGCTCTGCGCGTGGCGGAGCGGCTGCACCTCGACCTGCAATTCATCTCCTATCCGCAGCAGACCGCGCCGGGACAGGCCATGCGCGAATGGATTGTCCGTGAGCTAAAACCGCTCGACCGTGGCAAGATGCTGTCCGCCTTGGGGTCACACCCGGCCTGATTGGAAGCGGTGGGATAGTTTTGCCTCGTCGAACCGGCCCGTGTTTTTCGGATTTTTTTTGACGTGCCCGGCGGTTTTTGGTATCCTTTCCGCTTCCCCAGACTGTTTCTGCGGATGCTGTTTTTGCCGGGCGCATGCGCGCCGCGACGGAGGATTTCGTCTCATGCCCACCTACTCCTATGAATGTGGAAAGTGTGGACACGTTTTTGACGTGTTCCACGCCATGTCCGCCACACCCAAGGTGCATTGCGAATCGTGCAAGTCCGCGCGAACCAAGAAGCTGCTGGGCATCGGTTCTGGAATTATTTTCAAGGGAAGCGGTTTCTATGAGACCGACTATAAGGATAAGAAAGGGACGAGGCCGGAAAAACCGACTTCGACCGATTCCAAGCCCCCCGCAAAAGAGACCGCCAAGAGTGATGCCAAGCCCGCAAAACCGGCTCCGGCTAAATAAACGCAGCGCCCATCGACCGCCAATCGGGCGAAATGGAGTTTCCGTATGAACACCGCAGAAATCCAAGCGTTGAATGACCAATTCATCATCAACACCTATGGCACCCGGAAACTGGCACTGATGCGCGGTGCGGGTGCGACCTTGTGGGATGCAGATGGCCGCGAATATCTCGATTTCTTTGCAGGCATCGCCGTGTGCAATCTCGGGCACTGCCATCCTGCCGTGACAGCGGCCATCGTGGAGCAGGTTGGCAAACTCGTCCACGTATCGAATCTGTATTATATCGAGCCGCAGGTTCTGCTGGCGCAGGCCTTGGCCAGGCACTGCTTCGCGCAGCGGTGGTTTTTCTGCAATGGCGGAGCCGAGGCGAACGAGGCCGCCATCAAACTGGTGCGGCGCTACTGGACGCAAATGGGCACCCCAAAGCCAGAAATTATCACGGCGGAGCAATCCTTCCACGGCCGTACCCTGACTACGATTACCGCCACAGGACAGTCAAAGTACCAGCAGGGGTTTGAACCACTCACACCGGGATTCAGCTATGTCCCCTTTAATGATCTTGAGGCCCTGGCGCAAGCGTTGACGCCCCAGACCGGTGCCATCATGCTTGAACCCGTGCAGGGAGAAGGCGGTGTGCGCATGCCCTCGCCCGACTATCTGGCCGGGGTGCGGCAGCTCTGTAATGACAAGAACATCCTGCTGATTTTCGATGAAGTGCAGACCGGTCTCGGGCGCACCGGGAAGCTTTTCGCGCACGATCATTTCGGGATCACCCCCGACATCATGACCCTCGCCAAGGGCTTAGCCAACGGCGTGCCGATGGGTGCCTTGGGCTGCACGGAAAAGGTGGCTGGTGGTTTTGCACCGGGAACGCATGCCGCGACCTTTGGTGGCAATCCGCTGAGCAGTGCCGCCGCCCTGGCGACCCTCGGCGTTATCACCGCGCCTGGGTTTATTGAAAATGCCGCGCAGATTGGTGACTACCTGCACGGGAAGCTTGACGGACTCGCGGCCAAGTTCCCGTGTATTCTGGAAGTTCGCGGACTGGGGCTCATGCTGGGTGTGGAATTTAACACGGCGGTCGCCCCGCTGGTTGCTCAGATGCAAGATTCCGGCGTCATATGCGGCCCGGCCGGCCCGAATGTGCTGCGTTTCCTGCCGCCGCTCATCATAACGAAGGAAGACGTGGACAAGGTGATATCCGTACTCACCGCCTGCCTGGGAGAACTGGGATGGTAAACGATCTGATTTCTCTGGCCGACCTGACCGGAGATGAAATTCTGGAGTTGCTTCAATTCGCCGACGAGTTGAAGGCGCTGCAAAAGGCACGCACACCGCACCGCCTTCTGGAAGGCAAGACGCTGGCGATGATTTTTGAAAAGCCCAGCCTTCGCACCCGGCTGACCTTTCAGACGGGCATGTTCCAGCTCGGCGGTTCTTCAGTGCTCATGGATATGCGGCTGGGCGAGCGGGAATCCGTGCCGGACGTCGCCCGGAATCTGGATCGCTGGGTGGACGGCATCATGGCGCGCACTTTCAGTCATGATCATATCGTCGAACTGGCAGAGTATGCGTCTGTGCCCGTGATCAACGCCCTGACGGATCTTCTGCATCCCTGCCAGATTCTGGCAGATGCCCAAACCTTGCGCGAGCATCGCGGGAAGGACTTGAGCAGCCTCAAGCTGGCCTTTGTCGGCGACGGGAATAACGTGTTTCACTCATGGGCAAACTTTGCCTCCCGCGTGCCGCTCAACCTGACGCTGGTATGCCCGAAAGGGTATGAGCCCGACATGAACCTTGTCTCGCGCGCGCAGCAATCGGCCAAAGGCGAGATCGTGGTCACGCATGACATTGACGCGGGCCTGAAAGATAGCGACGTGGTGTACACGGATGTGTGGGCCAGCATGGGCCAGGAAGACGAAGCATTAGCGCGCGAGAAGGTTTTTGCGCCCTATCAAGTGAATGCCGCGTTGATGGCCAAGGCAAAGCCGGGCGCACTCTTCATGCACTGCCTGCCCGCCCACCGGGGCAGCGAAGTGACCAGCGAGGTGATCGATGGTCCAGGTTCCGTGGTCTTTGACGAGGCGGAAAACCGTTTGCACGCGCAGAAGGCGGTGCTTGCCACGCTGATGCGCTAGGCGGGGTGTCTTGATATGCGGGTGTCGGTAAAAGCCATCATTATTCGCGAGGAAGCACTGCTCACGCTGCAGTGCCGATGCACTGACGGGACTTTCTTTT
>CAIZGN010000183.1 GCA_903932505.1 Candidatus Hydrogenedentota bacterium | reverse complement strand
TGCCGGGGCACCTTTTCCTTCTTGGGCTTCGGGGTCACCGCATCGTCGTTATCGTTCACCGTTCCGGCCATTCTTCTATTCTCCCGTGACTAGTGCGCCACGCAGTGATGTTGATCCACCGGTTTCTCAATCACAGTAACCGGCGCTGACAATCCCACCGACTGAACCTCTTCGTGACTGTAGGCCTGACGGCGATCGCGCACTTCTTCCCAATCCACCAGGTGGGCATCGAAGAAAGGGCCATCCACACAGGCGAACTTCACGCTATCGCCAACCGTAACGCGGCAAGCGCCGCACATGCCGGTTCCATCCAGCATGATGGGATTGAGCGAAACCTGCGTCGGAATATTCAACGGCTTGGTCAGCTCGCTCACCAGCATCATCATGAACGGGCATCCTATCGCGACGACCAGATCATAGTGTCCACCCGCCTTCAGGTTGGCCTCGATCGCGTCGACCGCATGGCCCTTGAAGCCCGTGGAACCGTCAATGGTGGTCTGGATGAATTCGTCACTGGCGTCGGCCAGCTGCTTGCTCAAATAGGTGAGGTAGTGACTGCGCGCTTCGACGGCGACGGTCACATGGTTACCCGCCGCACGGAGTGCCCGCGCCACCGGTCCGACAGCACCCACGCCATAGCAACCGCCCGCCAGCGCAACCCGTCCGTAGTTCTTGACCTCAAAGGGAATGCCCAACGGCCCCGTGACATGCGCCAGGCGACCGCCTTCGGGCAGCAGAATCAGCTTCCGGCTCGATTGGCCCTTTTCCAGCACCACGAGGGTGATGGTTCCCGCCTCGGCATCCCAGTCACAGAGCGTATAAGGCACGCGCTCGCTGGTTTCATCGGCCATAGCAATGCAGAACTGCCCGGCCTTGGCACGTTTGGCGACGGCGGGCGCGTGAATCACCAGTTTGAAGGTGTTCGGGACGATTTCTTCCTTGCTGAGAATGCGGAAAGGCCCGTCTTCGGAGGTGCTGGCCACCACTTGCACCGCTTTGGGGGCATCGGGGTCGAATTCGCGCAAACCGGGTACAAACGTGGCCAGCGCGTGTCCACGGAACGTGGCCGGGCACTTGGTGATGTCCTGAGAGGGGGCGGGGGCCTCGTTGCGGGCCACGCGGGCCTGGGTTTCGATGGCCAGTTGCGCGGTGATCTCTTCGGAAGCCGCAAAGGTCAGTTGCGGGGCGCCCATGGCCTCGGCCCACAGCCCCACCGTTTGCCAATCGGGCAACGACTGCCCCGGCGCATCGGAAATGCGCCGCAGTGGACGAAACGTGCCCGAGCCATCGGAGAAAGAGCCGCTGACTTCCGCAAACACCGAGGCGGGGAACACGGCGTGCGCCACTTCAAGCACCGCGCTCGGCAGAAAATCAATGAGCACCACATAATCGAGTCCGCGAAGGGCTTCGGGGGACAGCAGCGCGCCGGTGAGTACGGCCGCCTTCACGCCTTCCGGCAAGGTGGCCTGACCCGCACCCTTGGCGTCGACCGTCACCTGCACAAAGTTCGGCGACTGCATGACCTCGCGGGTGAACTGTTCAAACACGCGACGATCTTCCAAGGTGCTGAAGGTGTCGCAGACGAAAGCGAAGGAGGAGCCGCGATAGTTGCCAAGCTGTTCCGCCACGGCGGCCACGGCCGCATCCCTGGTGACCTCGCGGAGATTCTTTCCGACCCGGATTTTGGGCACGAGGAAACGTTCCGCCGAATTGAGCAATTCGGCCGCGGCAAAACGGCCCACCACGCAGATGGGGAAAGACTCGGCGCTATGCAGCGCGAGCAGTTTCCCCTCTACGGAATCGGTCAGCACAGCGCAGCCCTCGCCACAAAACGCGCAGGTGGTTGCCGAAACGTGATCCGGATTGCCGTACCACTTGGCGAAACGATCCGAGAGGGTGCCCGTGGGGCATGCGTCCACGCAGGAACCGCAGAAGGTGCAACCAGCCTCTTTCAGCGTGTGCCCGAAGGCCTCGCCGATGTGGGTGTGACTGCCCCGCTGAACAAAGTCGATGACGCCCTCGCCCTGATGCTTCTTGCAGATGCGCACGCATAAGCCGCAGAGAATGCACAGATTGAGATCGCGATCGATGAACGGATTCGAGCGTTCCAGGGGACGCTCATGATAAAGTGGCGGCACGGGGAGGCGTTCGAGTCCGACGTCCTCTGTCATCGTGCGCACCGAGCAGTGCTTCATGTTGTTGCAGGTATGGCAACCGGTGGTACGCCCGGCCTTCTCCGGTTTTGAGCGGTATTCCTCGCAGCGCGCACGCTTACCGCAGACCAGACACGCGCTCGGATGCTCCAGCATGGTGAGCCCGAGAATGTTGCGCTGGAGTTTCCGCAGCGCCTCGGTGTTGGTGCGCACCACCATGCCTTCGGCCGCCGGGGTGGTGCAGGAAGGCGGATAACCGCGCATCCCGTCGATTTCCACCAGGCACATACGGCAAGCCCCGAAAGGCTTCAAGGCTTTGTGGGTGCACAGATGCTGGATGGACAGACCCTTGCGCGTCGCCGCGTCAAGCACGGTGTCGCCAGATTGGGCCACTACTTCAATTCCGTTGATGCTAAGTTTCACGACGCCGATTCCTCCGGTGCAGCCGCAGCGCTTTTTTTCTTGGGCGTTTCCCGGCGCAAAACCGTGCCTGATTGGCGATAGACCGCCGCAAAGGCCTCGGGACACCGGTTCAAGCATGCGCCACAGTGGATGCACGTTTTAGGATCAATGACATGTGTCTTCTTGGACTCGCCGCTGATCGCGCCCACAGGGCAGGCCCGGCGGCACGCGCCACATCCGGTGCAGCGCGTTTCGTCGATCTGGTATTCCACCAGCGCGGAGCAGGCCAGCGCGGTGCATTCCTTGCGCAGAATATGCGCCTCGTATTCATGCCGGAAATAACGCAGGGTCGTCAGCACGGGATTCGGCGCGGTCTGCCCCAAACCGCAGAGCGAACCGTTTTTCACGGTCATCGCCACCTCTTCCAGGGTGTTGATGTCTTCAAGCGTACCCAAACCCTTCGAAATGCGATCAAGCACGGCGTGCATCGCCCGTGTGCCCACGCGGCAGGGCGTGCATTTTCCACACGACTCCTCTTGCGTGAACGAAAGGAAGTATTTCGCGATGTCCACCATGCAGTTGTCTTCGTCCAGCACAATCATGCCGCCGGATCCCATGATGGTCCCTGCTGCGGTCAAAGATTCATAATCCACCGGCAGGTCGAGTTGATCTGCCGGAACACAACCACCGGAGGGTCCGCCGGTCTGCACGGCCTTCACCGATTTCCCGCCGGGACTGCCACCGCCCACCACCTCGATGATATGACGCAGGCTGGTGCCGAGCGGCACTTCGATGAGGCCGGTGCGGTTCACCTTGCCCGCCAGCGCGAAGGTCTTGGTGCCCTTGCTCGATTCGGAACCGAACTGCGCGAACCAAGCGCCACCGCGCACGAGAATCTGCGGCAGATTGGCGAGTGACTCCACGTTGTGGATCACCGTGGGCTTCCCCCACAGGCCGCTCACGGCCGGGAACGGTGGACGGGGCTGCGGCATGCCGCGCCGCCCCTCGATCGAGGCAATCAGCGCGGTTTCTTCGCCGCACACAAACGCGCCCGCGCCCTTCTTGATCTTCATCTCGAAAGAGAAGTCTGTTCCCTGAATATTCTTGCCCAGCAGACCCAATTCGCGCATCTGACCGAGTGCTTTTTCAAGACGGTGGATGGCCAGGGGGTATTCAGCACGACAATAAATATAGCCTTCTGTGGCGCCCAAGGCGCGCGCGGCAATCAGCATGCCTTCCAGCACCGCGTGCGGGTCGCTTTCCAGCACGGAGCGATTCATGAATGCGCCCGGATCGCCCTCGTCCGCATTGCAAATCAGATAGCGAGTTTCGCTCGTCACCGAACGGCAAAATTCCCATTTGCGCCAAGCCGGGAAGCCCGCGCCGCCACGGCCACGAAGGTTGGAGGCCTTAACCTCTTCCAGAATGCCATCCGGGCCGATTTCCAGCGCCCGCAAGAAGCCGCGATAGCCGTCACGAGCGAGATAGTGTTCCACCTTTTCGGGGTCGATGATGCCGCAGTTGCGCAGCACATGGCGCACCTGACCGGCCATCATGGGATGATCCTGAAACGGCCCCACACCCTTCCACACCGATCCGTCCATCGTGCCCAGCGCCCACTCGGCGCAGGGTTCCCCACCGAGCCCATGGCGTTCGAGAACGGCCGTGGCCTCCTCCGGACCGATGCCGCCGTAAAGCACCTGAGGTGCGCCCGGCGTCTGCACGATCATCACCGGCTCCAGGCAGCACGGACCGATGCAACCCGTCTCCACGACCCGCGCGGACAAGCCGCGCGACTGGATTTCCTGTTCGAGGCGCTCGATGGTCTTGCCCGCGCCAGCCGCCCGGCCGCAGGTCGCCGCGCCGACATAAAAAACCGGACCCTGCGCCGATTCCAGCGCTTTCCAGTCCGACTCCGCTTGTGTGTATGTTTCCGCTATGGAGCTCATGTGGCTTTGCTTTCTTCTTTCACCCCGAGAGGCGCGAGAATGGCCGGAACCTTCCGGGTGCCCATGTTGGCGTGCACCAAACCGTCCACGGTGATCACCGGGGCGAGCGCGCAACAGCCCAGACAGGCCACGCGTTCAAGGTCGACCTGACCGTCCTTCGTGGCCTCACCCGCTTTCACGTCCAGCATCTGCTCGAATTCCTCAAGCACCATGTGCCCGCCGCGCACATGGCAGGCCGTGCCTTGGCACACCTGAATCTTGTGCCGTGCGGGCTTGCTGAAACGAAATTGCGTATAGAATGTGGCCACGCCGTAAATCTCGTTCACCGAGATGCTCAGGTGCTTCGCCAGCACCGCCAGCGCTTCAGGCGCCAGATAGCCGCATGTTTCCTGCAGATCCTGCAACGCCGGGATCAGGCTTCCACGATGGGCGGGATGGCGGGCCACCGCTGCCTCGATGTCCTGCATTCCCCAGTCTTTTTGTGCCGTACACATACCGTTCTTGACCTTCTTCTCTGTTGGGAAGGGCGGGAGCATATCCGGGCACGCCCGAAACCACCCACAAACCCTGCCTCGAGCCAAGGAACAAGCCGCCAACCCCGACCGGGGTTACAGCCATAGAGCGCGACATCCTATCACACCCCCCGCGACCAGATCTAAAAAGATCAAAGGTTTTTTCGGCAAAATGCCGCGCATGAATTGGCAATTCATTGCCAATTCATGCGCCCCAAGGGCAAAACCCCGCTCCTCATGTCATTTCGACGAACGTAATGAGGAGAAATCTGAAGACGCTGTTCGCCTCAAGAAACACCATACCCGGGACAAGATTTCTCGCTTTCGCTCGAAATGACAAGGGGGCTGGGTGGGTGCGAAACCTCCGGGAGGCAGGCAGGATGCCTGCGTTACGGGAGCGGCCTGCCGCTGGTGTATGATGACACCCATCGCCCCTGCAACCCCGCGGGCGGCTCAGGAAGGAGAACAACGATGGCGTGTCATGCAATGCTGGTTTTCTTGGTGCTGGTTGGTGTGGTATTGGGCTGTGCGGGGAACGCCGCGCATGCGCAAACACCCCCGTGGCCGGAAAATATCCAAATTGTGCTGGATGAAACCAAGCCTCTGGAACATCCCCAAGGAAATCGTCTGCCCATCTACCTGTGGCCCGCCCTGAACCCCGGCAAACTCGACGACGCCCGCGCCGAGGAACTCGTGGGATTGCTCAAACAACGCGGTATCGGCCTCATATCCTCCTGGAACCACGCCGACATGGCGGCCAGTCTTGCAGAATGCCTTCCGGTGGCCCGCGCGCAAAAGAAACTGGGCGTGCCCATCAACGTAAATGCCTCCGGCCCCATGTACAGCTTCTTCGATGGTTCGGAAGAAACCGCTCATATGGGTGCCGACGGCAAACCGTTTTTTGATGAGTCTTTCGGCACCAAGACCATGGGATGCCCATTTCGTCTGGAGCAGCGCATCGCGCCCATCCGCCAGCGCATGGAGGCTTTCGCGGATGCCTATGCCAAGGAAAACCTCCCGCTGGGCTTCGTCTTCACTGACTGGGAAATTGACGGCCCGCTGGAATGGAACCGGGGATGGGACGCGAGCAAGAAATGCACGGTCTGCCAGAAGGCCTTTCCGCAGTTGAACGACTTCATGGCCTACCAGCAGGAACTGCGGCGGCTCCGCAGCCGACTCCAGCGTCTCGCCTACGCGGAACCCATGCGCGATCGCCATCCCCAGGTCCTCGTTGGCAACTACGCCATGTACCCGCACAACGGCTACCGCTATTGGTACGACTACTTTGAAAAATTCGTGGATGGACAGCCCGCGCTCGTGGATCAAAATGCGCGATACCGGCATTGGGCCAACGATTTCGAGGATAGCGGCTACACCTTTGCCATGCCCGTGATTTACCCGTGGTCGTGGTGCTGGAACTGGTACGACTTCCAACCCGGCGACTACCGCTGGTTCTATAACGGCCTGCTCGTGGCGTCCGATGCGGGACAGTGCGCGCCGAAGAATGTTCCGGTGATTTCCTTCGTGCATTGGACGACCGTGGACATTGGCCTCACCGAACGCGAAAGCGGCCCGCTCCCCGGCGCAGAAAAGGCGCAGCAGATGAGCGAGTCCTGCTATCAGGAATTGCTTTGGCACATGCTCCTGCGAGGGACCGATACTTTCTTCCTGTGGTGCTCTCCTCAGGAAAACCGCAAGGAGGTCCAGATGCTATATCCCGTATGGGCGGCGGCCCAAGCCTACGGGGAATTCCTGGACAACGGCACCCCCATCACCTTCGACACACCGAAGCAGCCCGGGCCAGTGGTCTCCGGTTTGCGACTGGGCAATCGCGTGCTCGTCCGTCGCAGTGATTTCACGGACACCCGTGAACCCGTGACAGCAACCGTGAACGGGCAAACCATATCGATCCCCCGCGCGGACGGACAGTGCCAAATTATCGAGCTTGGCGCAACACCCAAGTAACAGGATAAGCGCTGTGACGCGTCACCCAAAAGGACACTAGATTTCCAGATTCTCAGGTGCTACCATCACCCAGTGTGTAGAGGAGGTACCTATGAAAGCCAGTCCTGCAAAGCGATACCGGAAACCCAAGTATCCGGACAAACTGGAAGTACTGGAGGCTCCCGCCATCCTGCGGGATCATGTACCGTCGACATGGAAACGCTCCATGCGGGTCACAGGAGCCTTGGCTATTTTCGCAGGGGCCCAAGCGGGAATGCTCACGGGATGTATTTCCGGTGCCCAAGGTAAACATGCAACCGCGAAACACCGGTCGGGCATGGTGGCGCCGATTTTTATGCATGGCGAAGGCCGGGGCGTTACCGGATGTGTCGTCATTTCGCCGCCCGTCTTTCTTTCCGAGGAAGAAGCCGCACAAGTCATTTCGGAAACACTGGCAAAAGCGCAGATAACCGTCAGCAAGCAACCGTACCGCATTAGCACTGCGCATTTTTCCGAGATCGATGCCGACATCTATTCCCCAAAAAACAAAATTGCCATGGAATTCGTAGGGATGAATGACTATTTCAAAATGGGCGGCGAACCTACGAACAGCTCGATCTCTTCCTTCGACTTCCAGCGCGTGGCCGTGGGTTTGTCCAATGATGCGAGCGCCAAAGATGTGCGCATCGGCATCTTCTATGATCCAATGACCAGTACCAGCGAACAATCCATCGACGAAGCGCGCGCCCAATCCAAGGCGCTCTTGGAGGCACAGGTGAAAGATTTCATCGATTGGATCAAGGTCCAGGGGACGCTCTAGGGGAATCCTTACGCATGCACTTTACCTTGCATCTTTCGTCCGCGTGCAACATGAAGTGTGACTATTGTTATGCCCCGCCCAGGGACGGCGCGGTAATGACAGAAACGGTGGGACGACGGGTCATGGACATGGCTGCCGAAACCAACGAAAACTCCTGCGGCATTGTCTTCTTTGGTGGCGAACCGCTGCTGCACAAGAATCTGGTTCATTCGCTGGTCGAGTATGGAGAACATCATCCCTCGGGAAAGCCGTTTCATTTCAAAGTCACCACGAACGGAGTCCTGCTGGATGATGATTTCATCGCCTATGCAGTGCGCCACGGTATCGTGACGGCACTTAGTCTCGATGGAACCGCCCCCGCACATGACGCGCATCGACGTCTCGCCAACGGTATGCCCTCGTGGGACAGGGTGCTTCCCCGGCTCAAAGCCCTGCTCACTGCACGCCCCTATTCCCCGGTCTTCACCACGGTAAATCCCGACACGGCCCCCTATCTTAGCGATTCTGTGGCGTTCCTGATGGGACTGGGCGTGAAGTACATGATAGTGTCCCTGAACTATGCGGCCGATTGGACGGACAAAACCTTTCGCATTCTGGAACGTGAATACAAGAAGCTGGCCGCCCTTTACCTCCAGTGGACGCGCGAGGAACGTAAGTTCTATTTTAGTCCCTTCGAGGTCAAGCTCTCCTCCCACATCAACCGCCATTGTTACCAAAAAGAGCGCTGTGAGCTGGCAAAGAAACAGGTCTCGGTGGATGCCGGGGGATTCCTCTATCCCTGCGTACAATTTGCATCCATGGGGCCGGACAGCGCATGGTGCATCGGAAATGTTTTCGACGGTATTAACGAGGCTGCCCGCACACGCATTCAGCAAGAATCCATGCAGGAAAAGGCCGGGTGTCAGGACTGCGCCCTCAACGCGCGATGCAACAACACTTGTGGTTGCCTCAACTGGCAGACCACGGGGGACTTGAACACCATATCCCCGGTGCTATGCCGTTACGAGCAAATGCTTATGAAGACGTCCGACCGGATCGGAGAGAAGTTGTATCGCGAACGCAACCCGCAGTTTCTCCAGAAGCACTACAACGAGGCATATCCCTACTTGTCCCTTATCGAGGATCTGGAGAAGGGTGTGATCCAGGCTGCCCGCATGACTAATCCCGAGTGATCGGGGAGAAGTAGCGCTATCCTCACATGAAGTACCCGATGAGTGACGCCACGAGCAGCAGCACTCCTCCCAGCGGTAGCACGTACTTGTTCATAAACATGATCCGCGTCTTCCGGATGTCCATGGGGCACGCCGTCAAGCCCAAGCACTCCATGACCGTACTGCTATCGCCGCCTTCGGCATAGACTCCGAAGGCTTGTTTGAAAACTCGGCTGAGCGTCGCGCCCAGCTCGCGGCGGCCCGGAATGGCCTCATCATCGAAATGCTGGGCCAGGGCCACGTAGTCAGACGGGGTGATCGTACACGTAACGGCGCCGCTGGTGTCCGCCCGCAACGTGGAATATCCCGAAAAGGCCATCTTCTCGAACGTGCTTTGACGCAGGCGGAGCCGGACGGTGACCGCATTGGTCTCGGTCTTGCAGGGCGGCGCAACCAAACCGAGTTCGTGCAACATGGTGAGCCACGGGCGAATGCGTTTCTGCTCCACGGGAACGCATCGCGGCTCTTCGTCGCCCGTGCGCCGCAACATGGGCGTTACCCAGAATCCTGGCCGGACAGCCGCTTGCATCACCTGGGCCGTATTGATCAGGAAAAATTGCATCGCAAAGTAACAGCCCACAACAGCGAGGAAGATGTGTTTATCAGGATTCATGAACATCACCGCGAAGAAGCTCACCAATAAGAGGACGTTGACCATTTGTTTCGCTTTCTCTTTCGGGGAAACCAATGCGATCTCTCTCCAGAATATCCAGGTCAGCAGTACACCAAACACGATGAAATAGGAAACCTGAGCCGGTGCTCCAATCCGGGTGAGGTAAGGACTGATGAACAAGCCGAAGGCCGTAGCCCCGAGGCACCATGCGATGGATTTGAGGTTGATCCCCTTGGCTTGCCGGGCCATGCTGCGGGGCGCATGATCCCGCCAGCGTCTGATATCCAATCCACTGGCCCAGCCGAACGCACCCAGAAAGGCTAACCATCCCAAGGCAGGCGCGGCGAATACGCTAGCGGGTGCCATGCCAGCTTTAGCGGAACCGGCAGCCTTGATGGCGGCCATGATGCCGGTCTCCGCTTGTGGAAGCGTGGCGGCACCCCAGAGTCCTTGCAGACTGCCAACCCGGTCGCTCAGAACCGATCGCGCCTTCTTGAGGCGCATCTTCACTGCGCTTTCGCGCACCCCGGTCATTTCCGAAATCTCGCTGACCGTCATCTGTTGCCCGTAATGCAGACTCAACACCTCGCGGCTATCCTCATTGAGTTGACCCACGAGCCCCCATAGCGTCTTCGCCGTGTCCCTTGCCGCGATACCCGAGCGCGGATCCTCTGCGTTCATGTGGTTTCCACTGTCTCTCTTCATGGCTAATTCCCCTTCTTCCACGCACCAACGGCCCCGCAGGAGGTCCGTCGATATCCGCCTTGAGATCGCAAAGAGCCACGGAGCGAATTTGTCCCGGTCGCGCAGCGTGCCCAATTTGAGGAATGCCCGGATAAAGCTCTCTTGAACCACATCCAGCGCATCTTGGGCGTCATAGACCCGCGCCAACGCGGCGGCATAGACCCGCCCACGGTAGCGATTTACTAGGACCTCGAAAGCATCAACATTGCCTTCCAGCGTCCTCTCGACCACATCCCTGTCGTCCATGTTGCGACTCCTGTTGTTCGTTCACACCCTTATAGACGCTGAAAAGCTGAATTTGGTCAACTGGGCGGGGGCATTTGTGGGTTGCGCTCATTGGCCGAGACAAGATTTCTCGCTGCGCTCGAAATGACAGGAAAAACGTTTCTCAACGTGTCATTTCGAGCGCAGCGAGAAATCTTATCGCCGGGATATCCACCTCACTCCGCCATAGCCTATTCTTCCTCTTCGGCCTCCAGAGGAACGGTAGTGTCAACGTCTGTGGAGATTTCCGGGAGGAGTGCCTGCATCGGAAAGCGGAATTCGAGCTGCTGGTTCGATATAAAATTGTAGCGCTTGAGCAGGCGCATGGTTTGCAGGGTTTGCGAGGGCGCGTAGTTTCCATGGGGGCTGAGGCGGTTGAGGACGTCGCGCAACAAGGTGCTGAACTCCAGCACATGGTCGATGCCGTAGCCGCGCAGCAGCTCGATGGAACGTGAGCGGTGCCGGGGCGCACTGGATAATTCGGAAACGACGAGGATGGTGGCGAATTCGGGGTGGCCCAGCACCGATTCGGCCAATTCCCGGGTGCCCGGAAAGGCAACGTGGCCGAGGATGGGGCTGGCCTCGATCATGGATGGATAGAAGCGGTCGCCATGCCAAGCGCGCACCTCGACGACCGCGCGCTGAATTCGGGTGAGGTCTTCAGACCGCAGGACGAATTCGGCCGGTCCCGGGAGGGTGGGTTGTCCGCGCTCGATAAAGAGCAGATTGGAAAAATCGGTGATCTGCGGCACGCTCTCGTGCTGCCAGTGCGTGAGCACATGGAAGAGATTGAGTTCGAAGAACTCGCGGACGTACTGCATGTTAAGGTCGTTCAACAGCGGGCATCCTTATCCGGCGGGAAGCCGGTTTCCAGTGAGGAGATGGCCTATTTTGTGGTTGGGATCCAACTCGAGCAGTTCTTTTCCGGCTTTGCGCGCCTCTTCCCCGTTTCCCATGCGGTGATGGCAAAGACCGCGCTTGGATATGGTGTCAATCTTGGAGAAATGCTCGTTGAAGGCGCTGTACCGCCGTCCCGGCTGGGAGCGGTCTTCGGCCTGCCGGTAGAATTCAACCGCCTTGGCAAATTCCTCGCGAACAAAGTAGACCTCGCCGCAGAAGTAGTAACCCTCGGGCTGATCGGGGTTGGTCTCGATGGTTTTCTGGATAAGGGTCTCCGCACGGTCGAGTCCCTCGGCATAATCGCCCAACCCGGCGGATCGGGCGGCGCGGCCCCAGAGGAAAAGTGCGGCGAAATTACCCTGTCCGGCATCCACGGCGGTTTTTGCGTCCAAGGCGGCGCTAACCCAGTCCGCTCGCTGAAAGGCACAGTAAGCCAGCCCCAGTGTGGCGCGGGGTTGATCGGGTTGCACACGCAGGATGGTTTCAAAAATCCGCCCCGCGCGTTCCGGAACCCCCGCCTCGAGGAGGGCGTACCCCAAGTCGGCCTGCACCACGAGCAGCCCCGGATTCTGATTGACCGCCTGTTCAAGGGTTTGGACCGCTTGCGCGGTTTTGCCCAAACGCAGGTAGCATTTGCCGAGCTGATGTAGCGCCGGGGTGGCGCGGGGATCCAGCTGCAGCGCCTTGAGGAAAAACGCAACCGCCCCCTCGATGTCGCCTTTCACGAACGCAGTCAGACCCTCGTCGTGATAGCTGTCCGCAGTTTCACCGCCGAAAAGCATGTGCCGGCCTTTCCCGTTTAGTGTCGTATGGCTTCAAAAGCCGCCCGGGCCTGTTCTTCCGTGACGTCGGTGCGCTGCACCACTTTTCCCATGCCTTCGGGCAGGATGAATTTCATGGATCCCGTTCGGGCCTTCTTGTCCTTGCGCATGGCAGTCACAGCCTCATCCACCGGCAATTCCGGCCAGCGCACGGGCAGACCGTAGGCAACGCAGCATGCTTCCTGCCGCGCAACGAAATCGCTATCCACCATGCCCAATTGCTGCGCAAGCGCACCTGCGGCGCACATGCCTAGGGACACGGCCTCGCCGTGCAGATAGACCTCGTAATGGGTCACGGCCTCGATGGCGTGCCCGAAGGTATGCCCGTAGTTAAGAATCGCTCGCAGCCCCTGTTCGGTCTCGTCCTCGGCCACCACGGCCGATTTAATTTCGCAGGAACGGCGGATGGGCCGCTCCAACGCCGCAAGCTCCTTGTTCAGGATGGCTTCGGCGTTTTTTTCGGTGTAATCGAAAAGGTCGGCATCCGCGATGACCCCGTGCTTGATGACTTCGGCCATGCCAGCCCGTAATTCGCGCGTTGGCAAAGTGTGGAGCAGTTCCATGTCGATGATGACGGCACTGGGCTGGTAAAACGCGCCAATGGTATTCTTGCCGAGGGGATGGTTGACGCCGGTCTTGCCGCCGACGCTGGAATCGACCTGCGCAACGATCGTGGTGGGGACTTGAATAAAGGGAATACCGCGCATATAGGCGGAGGCTGCAAATCCGGCCACATCACCGACCACGCCACCGCCCAGCGCCACCATCATGCTGGATCGGTCCAGACCCGCCTCGAGGAAGGTACCGCAGATGGCCTCGATTTCTCCCAGACGCTTGTACTCCTCACCGGCGGGCATGGTATGGGTGACACAGCGGTATCCCGCGTCCGTCACGAGTTTCTCGACCGTTTCGCCGTACAAAGCGGCCACGTTCGTGTCGGTGACCAATCCGACGGTACCGCGCGCACCCGCGACGCGGAGCGCCTCGCCGAGCAGACCGACATTACCGACACCCAGATGGATCGGGTATGCGCGCTCGCCGAGCGCCACCGTCAGTTGTGTAGTCATATCCCAGATCCTTCCCGGTTAGCCCCTTGTCCAAAGCTGCCCAAGCCCTATTTTAGCCACCCGGGGGAGGAGACGCAAACGTCGACACCTTTGTTTCCCCGTTTGCTTGCCTTCTTTGGCGCACTCCTGCTAGTATCAAGGCCAAAGCTTAGCGCCGGTTCGGGGCGGTCCCCGGGCCGGGAATGAATCCGGAGGTGTGCATGCATAAGCGTTTAATAGTATTTCTGGCCCTACTGGCCGCCACCCTGCCTTTTGCGGCGCAAGCCCAATGGACTTGGACGCCCGAAACCGGGCGTTTTGTCAATGCCAAACGGATGCCCCGGGAAACGCCCGAGTTGCAGGTGGAGTTTGCCCGCAGCCTTATGGTGGACGGCAAATACGATCGGGCTCTTCGCGAAACCTACAAGTTTGAGGAATTCTACGCGGACACCGAATGGGCGGACGACAATCTGTTCCTTCGTGGCGAGATTCTCATGGCGGATGGCAAGCTGAAAAAAGCGGCAAAGCAATTTCAGCAGCTGATTACGGCGCATCCCGAGACCAAACTCTTCGACAAGGCGATCGCCAAGCAATACGAAATCGGCGACACCTATTACGAGCGTGCCCAGCAGCGGATGAAACACAAATTCCGCCCCTTCAAGAAGAGCCCGCTGAAAAACGCGATCGAAGTGTACTCGCAGGTGATCTCCTGCCAGCCCTTCACGGCGGCGGCGGCGCAAGCGCAGTACAAGGTCGGCCTTTGCCACTATGCCCGTGGCGAATACAAGGAAGCAGCCTATGAGTACCGTCGCGTGATCGAGGACTATTCCGGTTCTGACTGGGTGGATGAGGCCAGTTATGGCTTGGCCACCTGCTACTGCGACGCCTCGCATCCCGCCGCGTATGACCAGACGCCCAGCAAGCTCGCGGTGGACGCCATCGACCAGTTCCTGACGCGCTACCCGGATGACGCACGCGTTGCAGAACTCAAGCCCAAACGGGAAAAGATGCGCGCGCTGATGGCCGAGCAGCGGATTCAGACCGCGAAATTCTACGAGAGACAACGCAAGTTCGACTCCGCCCGCCTGTGCTACGAAGTTGTATCCAAAGACTTCGCCGACACCTCGTGGGCGCAGGAAGCCAAGGGCTGGCTTGACCAGCATCCCAAGGAAGACACCGAGACCCAGAAGAAGGTGGGCCAGCTCCGGGAGGCGAATCCATGACCCATCGGCGCATGTTGGCCGTTCTTTTGGCCACTTCCGCGCTGCTGACCGGGTGTGGTTATACCACCCGCAGCTCGCTGGACACCAAGTATCACACGGTATTCGTATCGGCCTTCTACGACAAGTCGAAGGAATACGACTTGCAGGCACCGTTGACCAACGCGCTTACCCGAAAGTTCATCGTCGATGGTCGACTCAAGGTCGTCCCCCAAGACGATGCCGACCTGACGCTTGAAGGCGTTATCCTCGATTACAAGCTCAAGGGCCTCACCTTCGACCAGAAGGACGATGTGACGCAGTTTCTGATGGTGATCACGGCGGGTGCCCGTCTGACCGATCAGAAGACCGGTAAAGTCCTGTGGGAGGAGCCCTTGATGTCCGGCGAGACCAGCATGTACACCCGTGCCGCTGGCCAGTCCTCCGATCGCCTTCGCGGAAACGCGGAGACCTTCCTTCCCGCCGTGCGTTCCTTCCAGACCGCCGAAGAGAACCGCGCCGCCTCTGAGGCCCTCGAACAACTCGCCTCGGACATTTTCTATCGTACCATCGAACCTTGGTGAGCCATGCTTGCCCGGGAATTCATGCAGCAACTCGAGTCGGGGATCGTGCCCAAGGTGGTGTTGCTGTGTCCGGGCAAGGCCGCGTTCAACAAAGAACCCTTTGAACCTCTGCTGGCCGAGCGGGCCATCGATCTGGTCGTGAGCAAGTTTGTCGACCCTTCCCTGAGCGATCTGGTTCACACCGTTTTTTATGCCGACGAAACCGCGCCCGGTACCGTGGCCTGTGAATCGCAGACCATGCCCTTTCTCGCGGATCGGCGGGTGGTCATTGTTCGACGGGCGGAGAAATACATGGGCATGGCAAGCGGCACCAAGTCGCCGCTCAATCCCCTGCTTGAATACCTCAAGTCCCCATCCGAATCCACCGTGCTTGTCCTCGTTTCTTCGCAGGTCGACCAGCGCAAGGTCTTCTTCAAGGCCTGCAAGGAATCCGGCCTGCTGGTCGAGTGCCCCCAACTGACCGACCGTGAACTTACCCAATGGGTGGCCACCGAAATCGCCACTTTGGGTAAGCGCCTGGTACGCGGTGCCTCTGAAGAGCTGCTGCGACGCGCGGGCGGCCAATTGAGCGACGTCAACAACGCCGTCACCCTCGTGGCCTCCTATGTGGGCGATGCCACCACCGTGACGGAGGAAGACGTCATTGCCGCCTGTGCCGATGTGGCCGAAGAGACGGTGTGGGCGCTCACCGATGCCATCGCCGCTTCAGACACCCCGAAGGCTGTTGCCACGCTCCATCGCCTTATCGCCCTGGGGAAAAGTCCCGATGAAATCATCGGGATCATCCATTGGCTCCTCGAAACGGCCTACCGCGTCGCGCCCCAGTCCCGGCTCGCGGTCAAGAGCCAGTTCGTCGCCGACAAAGTCAAGCCCCTCGTGCAACGGTTGGGCTTTGAGAAGATCAAGACCGCGTGCATCCTTTGCACCGACACCCAATTCATGATGCGCTGCACCGGCGTGGATCGCACGATGGCGATCGAGCTGCTGGTGATTAAACTTGCTTACCGTCCCCGGGGACGTTCCGCCGCCTGACGCGCCCCGTCAGGCCTCGTGCGTTTCTGCGGGAACGGAAAGATCAAAAGAAAAGGATCGGACCTATGGCAGGCTTGGATTGGCTGGTAATCGTGTTTTATTTTGCGCTGTTGCTGGGCCTGGCCTGGTGGGTGGTGCGCAAGAATCGGGACACGGCGGACGACTACTTCCTCGCCGGACGCAATCTCGGCTGGTTCCTCGTTGGTGCCTCCATCTTCGCCTCCAACATTGGATCTGAGCATTTGGTCGGCCTCGCCGGGTCGGGCTGCACCGATGGCGTGGCGATGGCGCACTACGAACTACACGCTTGGTGCCTGCTGGTGCTGGCGTGGGTGCTGGTTCCATTCTACGCGCGGTCGATGGTCTACACCATGCCCGAGTTTCTAGAACGCCGCTTCAATCCCACCGCCCGATGGGTGCTCTCCGTGATCTCCCTCGTCGCCTATGTGCTCACCAAGGCGGCCGTAGGCATCTACGCCGGTGGCGTGGTGTTCGGAACCCTGCTTCCCGAGATTCACATCAACCTCGGCTTCATGGATCTCAACAGTTTTTGGATCGGATCCGTCGCGGTGCTTGTGGTCACCGGTCTTTACACCGTGCTGGGCGGTTTGCGTGCGGTGGCCTATGCCGACGCCCTGCAAACCGGAATTCTCGTGCTTGGCTCGTTCCTGTTGACGGCGTATGGCCTCGCCGAACTCGGCGGTTGGCAATCTTTGCGTGATATCTGCGGCCCCGAGATGTTTAACCTGTGGAAGCCGCTTGTCCCCGCCGGGATGGAAGGCACTTGGGCACCGGTGAAAGAGTCCGGCCGCATCGCATGGTATTTCAATGACCAATTCCCTTGGGTGGGCATGCTGTTTTGCGCGCCCATCATCGGATTGTGGTATTGGTGTACGGACCAGTACATCGTGCAGCGCGCCTTGGGTGCGCCCAATGAAACCCAGGCCCGACGCGGAAGTATCTTCGCCGCTTTCCTCAAACTGCTCCCGGTGTTCATCTTCATCATTCCCGGAATGATTTGTTTTGCGCTGGTTTCGACCGGCAAAGTGCCGGCCCTGCGCGACGCACTTTATACGGCCGGTGAGCTCGACCGTACCAAAGCGCAAGCGGCCTTCCCACTGCTCGTCCAGCATATCCTGCCCCCCGGCATTCGCGGCATTGTGGTGGCCGGGTTGCTGTCCGCGTTGATGAGTTCTTTGGCCGGGGTCTTCAACGCAAGTTCAACCCTTTTCACCATGGATCTCTACCTGAAGTTGAAGCCGAACGCCACCCAACATCAGATCGTCTGGATGGGTCGAGCGGCGACATTCGGCATGGTGCTGGTCGGGTTGGCCTGGATTCCGGTGATTCAGGGTGCCAAGGGCTTGTACTTCTACCTGCAAGGCGCGCAGGGCTATCTTGCCCCGCCCATTTTTGTCGTGTTCTTTTTCGGCGTGTTCATGAAGCGCCTCAATGCCAAGGGCTGCCTTGCGGCCTTGGTGGCGGGTTTTGCGATGGGTGTTTTCCGGTTGGCGATTGATACCCCCGTCTCTCTCGGTCTGGCCGGATTCGAACACGGCTATACCCCGGGATCCTTCCTCTGGATTATTAACAACATCTATTTCCAATACTACAGCGTGCTGATTTTCCTGGTTTCCGCCATCGCAATGGTGGGCGTCAGCTATGCCACCGAGCCACCGAACGAAGAGCAGATACGCGGGCTTACCTTCGGCACCGTGAGTGCCGAAGACCGTCAAAAGACCCGCGACAGTTGGAATTGGGTCGATGTGGTCACCTCGGGATGCGTCTTGGCGATTATCGTGGGCGCGTATCTGTACTTTGTCGGATAGCGGGTAGAGAAAGGGTGCGGGGTCGTGGCTGAGAGGTCAACATCCCCCGGCCCTTCGGGCCACCCCC
>CAIZGN010000182.1 GCA_903932505.1 Candidatus Hydrogenedentota bacterium | reverse complement strand
TCATGCGTTGGATCCATGCGGCATGTTCTGCATTTTTGGCCCTGACTTTGATGGGGGTTCCCGATGGTGTCCAGCCAATTACCCAAATTTCGGCGGTCTCGGGTTGGTGATGGTGTGCGCCGTCTAGTTTGCCGGTAAGCAAAGCCATCAGAGCGGGCTTGTGCTGTTTGATGATGGCCCGCGTCTGGTCGGTAATCCGGTCGCGGGGTTCCACAAGTAGGCGGTCGCCATCGGCTGAAAGCGTCAAACCTGATTCTTTGAGGCTGGAAATGATCGTGGAAGGATTCATTAGAAAACCTCCGCATTATTAGGTGAATCGCTGCGGGTGTCCGGTGATTTTTGGATGTCCGGTTTTTCGTTTGTCTGCCATGTGTGCCGCGTTTTTCCATCTGTGCCTTGCAAATTTGTAAGGCATACATGGCATTCCTTGGCATGCATGGCGCACATGTGCCATATACGCGGCTTGGAAAAACCGCCCGAAAACATCTTAACGCCTATGTTTTTTGCT
Organism: Candidatus Hydrogenedentota bacterium; assembly: GCA_903932505.1. Taxonomy (GTDB): domain Bacteria; phylum Hydrogenedentota; class Hydrogenedentia; order Hydrogenedentales; family CAIZGN01; genus CAIZGN01. Next base: position 1,375 of record CAIZGN010000182.1, on the reverse strand, counting down.
GCTCGGTAAAGGGTTCGTTCCGATATTCCCGCATCCCTTGCCATGGTTTTTATTCGCTTCCCGTCAATGTCGCCATTCTTTAGGGATTCTTGTAACCAATCCCCGGCCTCGCTTTTTGCGCCTTCCTCACTATCATCCTGTGACTTTTCAGCTTGCCCCAAAAGTTCCCTTGCCTCCCCCTCCACTGGACCGCCCCATAAAACTTCTGAAGCGTAAATTCCGGGGTAGGCGTTTAACTCTGTCTGCTGAAGATCGTATTTGAAGCCGCCGCCGTCCGGCCCAATGTTCGATTTAGCCCGCACAATCAACCTACCGCCGCCGTCTGCCTCTGGTAGTTTGATTGCGCCCATCACCACGCGGGCAAGTGCGCCAAAGGCAATGGAGCCGGTGACTCGCTCAACAGGATCGCGGCCCGCCGTCGATTTGGAAAAGTGGGTGATTCCGATAACTGCACAACGAAGCATTGAGCCAAGTTCAACTAGAGGTGCAAGCCCACGCCTTACTTCTGCGTTCTTGTGGGAATCTCCCGCCACGCTTGACACCACGGGGTCTACAATCAATAACCTGACGCTACCTATTTTGTTCGCTTGACGGATAAGAGAGTCCATGTCGCTTGATGGGTCGAAAGACCGCAGCCCATGTTCGCCGCGAACGTCGCCAACAAAATAAACCTTGCCCATGTCTGCGCCCATGGCAATCAATCGAGGAACAAGGGTGTCTTTCGGGTCGTCTTCGCCGGACCATATCAGCACATTCCCAATATCGGCCCGTGTACCATCAGGCCATCGCCCGCCGCTGGTGATCGTTGCAGCTAAGGCAATGCATACTGTCGTTTTCCCGGTTCCCGGTGGCCCCGCCATGATGTGGAACTTTCCTGCTGCAAGCCAGCCATCCCACAACCAGTTAATAGCTTCGGGGGTTATGCTTGCGCCGTTGATAAGCTCAACGCCATCCGTTGTGGGGTTGGTGGCGTTATGGTCGGTTTTTTGTGGCACGTCCACCAAAACCACTGGATAGCCTGTCTTAATGTCGTAAGTCCCTACCGCGCTCATGCTGCGATCTCCATATTTGGCTTAAAGACTGGGGATAGCCTGTCTGATAAATCCCCCTTGACCAATCGCGGCTCGCCGTCGCTGTCAATGCCATCGAATTGCCCTCGCCAGTAAACGACGCTGGCACCTTGGCGAATCAATTCAATGGACAATTGATTAAGCCTTTCCCTTGGTTCTGGCTCTCCAAAGCCGATTATGACGCCATCGACTCCCGATACTGGAAAACGGTAAATGCCAATATCATCACCGAACGGCAAAACCATGGTGCCATGTGGTCGCCAGTGTGGAAGTGAAGCACGGTCCCATGCCAGTGAACCTGTCAG
>CAIZGN010000181.1 GCA_903932505.1 Candidatus Hydrogenedentota bacterium | reverse complement strand
TTCAGCAATGACAACACGACCTGGTCCGGCTGGGAAACCTTCGCCACGTCCAAGAGCTGGACGCTGGCCACAGGCGACGGTTCAAAAACCGTCTACGTCCAATACCGCGACACGCTCAACAATGTCTCCACGGTCAGTGCAAACATCACGCTGGACACCACCTCCCCAACACCGACGGTAACGGCCCCGACCTCCCCGTCGAGCGCGAATCCGCTGAACTTCACCATCAGCTTCGACGAATCCGTCACGGGCTTGAGCGCAGCCCAATTCACCGTCACCAACGGTACGGCGGGTACGCTCTCCGGCAGTGGCACGAGCTACACGCTTGCGGTAGCCCCCACGGCCGACGGCCCAGTGTCAGTTCAGGTGAATGCCCTTGCGGCACAGGACGTCGCAGGCAATGGTAACGTGGCCTCGAACGAGGCGTCGGTAACTTCCGACACCATTGCCCCGACCGTGGTGGTCAGCAGTGCGGCCTCCGCCACCAACACCACCCCCATCGTTGTCACCATCACCTTCAGCGAATCCGTGACCGGCCTCACCGCCGGAGAAATCACCGTCACGAACGGTTCCAAGGGCGCGTTGACCGGCAGCGGTTCAACGTACTCGATTTCCGTGACACCCACGACCGAAGGTGCGGTGACCTGCCAAGTCGCAGCGGCGGCGGCGCAGGATGCCGTGAATCACGATAGCGAAGCGTCCAACACCCTGAGCGTCGACTACGATGCCACGGCACCGGACTGCACCATCACCGGCCCCCCTTCCCCAACAAACGATGCCCCCATTATCTTCACCCTGACCTTCACCGAACCGGTGACCGGCCTCACGGTGGGCGATGTGGTACTAAGCGGTGCCACGGCAAACTCCCTCTCCGGTAGTGGCAGTTCCTACACCATCTCTGTGACCGCCACGGGCGATGGCGCGGTGGATTGCAGTCTGCCAGCCGGTCGGGCAACCGATGCCGCAGGAAACACCAACAACGTGGCCACCCCGGCCAGTATCACCTATGACGGCACGCGTCCGACCATCTCGCTGAGCGCCTCGGCGACGAACCCGGTGAACGCTGCCATCACCGTGACGGTCACCCTGAGTGAAGACAGTACCAACTTCATCGCCGCTGACCTCGCGGGTGAAACCAACGCGACCTCAAGTGGCTTCGCCACCACCGGCGCGCGCGACTACAGCTTCACCCTCACCCCGACCCTCTCCGGTACCGGCACCTTCTCCGTGCAGATTCCGGCGGGCGTATTCACCGACGCGGCAGGCAACGGCAACACCGCCTCGAACCTGCTTTCCCGCGACTACGACGACACCCCCCCAACCGCCACACTCAGCTCGACCTCCATTTCGCGGGTCAGCGGTGCGGTAACGGTGGATGTGGCCTTCAGCACGACCCCCACGGGCTTTGCTTCGGGCGACATCGCAACCACCAATGCCAATGTATCCAATCTCACCGGTTCCGGAACCTCCCGGAGCTTCACCCTCACGCCGATTGCAGACGGAGACTTCAGCGCCGAAATCAGTGCGGCCAGCTTCACCGACAGCATCGGAAATCTCAACACCGCCTCCAACACCCTCAGCTTCACCTACGACAGTGTGCCGCCTCAGGTGACCTCGGTCGCAGTGCAGAGCGGCTTGAGCGTCTTGGTGACCTTCAACGAGCCCATGGACCCGACCAGTGCCGCCTTGGCGACCAACTACGTCATCTCCGGCCTGGGCAAGGGCAGCCTCACCGCTTCCCCGACCGTCGCCGTGCAGAATGACCTCGCTGGTGCCGAGTGGCTGCTCAGCTGGCCTGTCGGCGAAATGCGCAACGCCCAGGACCTCACCGTCACCGTCGCTTCGGCCACCGACGTGGCCGGAAATACCATCGATGCCGCCAACGACAGCGACACCGACCTCGCTGGTGCCATCGGTGTGGCTCCGACCGTAACGGTCAACAGCCAGGCCGTCAATGACCAGACCCCGCTCGTGAGTGGCACCGCCTTCGACGAAGGCGGACTCTCCAGCATCCAGGTCACCGTCAACGGCATCACCTATGCCGCCGTACTGACCAATTTGGGCAGCGGCAACTACGACTGGACCGCGCAGGTCACCAACACCGTCCCGTGGGGCATCTACAACGTCGCCACCCTGGCGACCGACGCCGCTGGTAACACCGGCACCGACAGCACCACGAACGAGCTCACCCTCGATTCCAATGCGGCAACCAAGGTGCAGGCCATCGCCGTCGTCGAAGCCAACCCCACCAACCAGACCACAGTGCACTTCACCGTGACCTTCAGTGGCTCCGTGACCGGTGTGGATTTGACGGACTTCGTCCTCCACACTGGCAGCATCGCCGATGCCGCCATCACCAACGTGACCGGCAGTGGCGATACCCGCACCGTGACCGTCACCACCGGAACCGGCGATGGTTCCGTCGCGATTGACCTCGTGGACGACAACACCATCCTCGACAGCCTGAGCCATGCGCTGGGTGGCCCTGCACTGAACGATGGTGACTTCACCACCGCTCAGAGCTACACCCTCAACCGCACCCGTCCCCAGGTGACGCTCAGCACCGCCGCCCTGGCGACCAACACCGCCCCCATCACCGTCGGCATCACCTTCGATGAACCCGTCACCGGATTCGTCGTGGGCGACCTCGTGGCAGCCCATGCGACCCTGAGCCACTTCACCGAAGTTACCCCGACCCAATACAGCGTGAAACTCACCCCCGACGCCGCGTATCAGGGTGCGCTCACGCTCGACGTCCCCGCCGACGTGGCGCAAGATGAGGCCACCAATGGCAACGACGCGGCAGCGCAGTTGTCCGTGGTCTACGACACCATCGCGCCGACCGTCGCCATCAGCGCCCCGACCGAATTCGTGGCGACCAGCGGTACCGTCTCCTACTTCCTCACCTACACCGGAGCCACCAACGTGCACCTCACGCTGGCGGACATCCACCTCAGCCAAAGTAGTGGCGCACACGCCATCGTCTCCGAAATCCTCGAGAACGGCTGGATCCGCGAAATCGTGCTGGACAACGTCAAATGGACCGATAGCATCTCCATCAGCATAGACCCAAGCACCTCCTCCGACGACGCCGGCAACACCGACGCAGGCATCGCCCCCGGCATAGCAATACCGTTCCAAGCCTCCCCCGGCGTGCCAGTAGCAGGCGTACTCGGCCTGGCCCTCCTCACCGGTACCCTGGCCTGGAACACCATGCGCCGTACCCGAAAAAAATAAAGTAAAGCCCCAATAAAGGCGGCGGATGCGAAAGCATCCGCCGCCTTCATTCTTTGTGCGCCGCTGATTCCTGCCAAAGCCAGGGAACCCGCTATATGGACTGCGGGGACGAAGTCACCGCTTTGGCTACAAACGCAGCACCACCCCAAAACGCCACCACAACCCTCGAAACCTCCCCTCCCCACCTCCCCTGTTCCCGTTTTGTTTCTAACTGAATTCTAACCGAATTTTATTGATCTTTATTGGGAAACATGTCAGAATGAAGCCACTTTGGTGCGGTTCGTCCGCAGTCTGGTCTTACCCATAAGGAGGCGCTTTGGGTGAAAGTCCGGTATCGCGTAAATAGGGTAATGTTGATCGCGGCTTTATTGGCCGCCTTCTCCGCGCGGGGAAGTGACCTTTCGGGGGCGCTGGTTCCGCTTGTGGGGGATCTATGCCCGGACGGTCAGGTCAATGTGCTGGATGTGCAGCGGGCTGTGAATCAGGCACTGGGGGATCATGCTTCGAGTGCGCCGGGTGCCGATATTGACGGGGATGGGCTTGTGACGGGGGCGGATGTGGAGGAGCTGGTGAGTGCCGCGTTTGCGGCTGGTGGGGTGATTCAACTGGTACGGGGCGATCTTACAATTCCGGACGATCGGCTGCGGCACAGCCTGCGTGTAGAGGCACTGTCTTTGGACGGGCTTCGGGCCGAGGCGGAGGTGGACAAGTCTGGTCGGTTTGAACTGGCGCTTTGGGCGGGTAGGGGTTGGTCGATTTCTGTGTTGGATCGCGTCACAGGATCCAGTTTGGGTGCACTTCGCTTTTCGTCTTCCAATCAGACTTTCTTGACCTTGCCGCTGCCTTCCCGTGTGTCTGGTACGGCGGTTTCCCTGGGGCGGATTGCAATGCTTGCGGGTCAGCCCACGGTTATTTCGTTGGGTCTGACGGGGCTGAGCACCGCACTGATTCCGCCGCACCTGGACGAGACACTCGACGAACACGGGCTGCCGCGTTATGCGGGGTTGATCCTTGGGCCGCTGTTTGACTTTGTGGCGGCGCAGTCCGCCGAGGAGGTGCCGACTTTTGATGCAAGGGTGCTGGCGGAGGGAATCGGCACGTGCATGCGTAATGGGGCCGGTGAATTCGCGCGACCCACTCTTGCCGATGCGAACGGCGATGGTCGCCCGGATTGTTTTGAGCAGGTGCTGGAATGCGCCCGTGCGACGGTGGAGGCCACCCAATCCCAGGGTGCGCAGACGCAGGCCGATGTGACTGCGGACATTTCGACGGTCGTGCCGGATGTGGGGGGCACGCCAGAGACTGAAGACCAGATTGCCAGCGAGACACCTCCGGTGGCTGTGGCTCTTGCACGCTGTGAGGCGACGCTGGGCGACACGGTTGCGGGATTGACGCATCCGGCTTTAGTGGATCACAACCATAACGGAATCCCGGATTGTCTGGATGCGGGCCTGCTTTATGAAAAACAGCCGATCCCGGCCTTGGCTGATACTGTCGCAGATCACGATGAAGACGGCATCCTAAATATGAATGATCCGGCGTGGATTTCGGAGAGGGGGCTTGGGTCTGATTACCCGTGGAGTCTGGACAGTGACGGCAATGGAATTCCTGATCCCGCTGATTGGGATGATGATGGCGATGGCTTGCCTGATTTTCTGGAGGACTCGGACGGCAACGGCGTGCTGAACATTCTCGATGCGCCCACCTCATCGGCATGGGACGCGGATGGGGATGGTGTACCGAATGTATTGGATCTGGACAATAACAATGATGGGCGGCCTGATTATTCGGATGCTGTGGAGGCAGAAAAAAGTCTCGAGGCATCGTCCGGACTGATTCGTCCGGTGTTGGGACTCGATCGTCCCGCCACCTCATCGGTCACGGACGTCGCACTGCTCGAGATTGGCGCGCCAGAGCGGCTTGGCGATGTGTGGTTTGTGCCTATCCTGCTGCCGGAGGCGATGGCGGACTTGATAGCGAGTCTACAGTTTTCTTTCAGCCTGAAATCGGGTGCTGGACTGTTTCTCGGCATCCAACCGGGCGCGGCGGCGCTGGAGGCGGGAAAACAGGTACACTTCCTGCCCGGTTCGCAGGGAACACGCGTTTTGGTGACCGGACAGAATCAGACCCTGCTTCGGGATGGTGTGGTGGCCACTGTGCTGCTCGCGCCCGTCAATCAGGAACCCATCAAGGACTCGCTGCAGTTGTACGGCATGCTTGCGAGTTCCCTGCAGGGCACACCGGTGACTCCTAAGCCCATAAAGTCAAGAGATCCTGAAACTCCGGCCCCGCAGGAGAAGCCCGACGAAACGAACCCTCCCGCCGATGGCGGAACAGGCGCGGGTACTCCGGCAACAGACAAACCGGCCACCGAAAAGCCAACCGCATCCACTGACACGCCCAAGGAAACCCGGTCGGAACTGCCGCTTGCCGCAGTGCGCCCGGAAGACGAATGGGCGGAGTCTCCGCAAGAAACGGTTCCGGATCGGCCCGCTGTGCGAAACGGAACGGGGTTGGCTGGGACGATCTCCTTTGGGAATTCCCAAGGAACGCATTTCACCGGAAAGTCGACCCATGCCGTGTCTCCACGGGTGATTTCCCCGCCAGAGTCGCCCTCGCGGCCCGCTGCGGAACCTTCGCAAATCCAAAAACAACGTGACATGATACAGGTGCGCGAGGGCTTGATGAGGACGGCCTCGGACACTCCTGAAGCTACACACAAGAAGAGTGAAGTCGCTGCGGAGGCGCAGAAGGGCGACAAAGACAAATCTAGCGGGGCTCTTCGTTCGCACACCCGCCGTATCGCCGTCCGCCTTGGAAAGGATTCTGAGGCACTCGTGGGCGCGGATTCCCCAAGCTCCATCGACACACCCATCCAGTTGGCGCGTCTTGATACGGTTCATGGAACATGGGAACAATCGGCATCTGGCACTGTGGCCATTGCGCAGTCCACGGGAGCACTTACATCGCCATCCACCATGACGCCGACGCCTCCTCCTGCTTCTACACCACCTTTGACCGGATATCTGGTGCTTGTTGTAGGAAGCCTCGTGCTGATGGGCCTGCGGCATCTCATACTTCGGGCGAGTACTCGCGGGATGGCGACTCCAACCACAGACGTGCGCTAAGCGTATTCCCTTCTGATGTCTGCGCCGCTACTTCTTGGTGACGGTCTCGCCCAGCAACTCGGCGACCTTGGCTTCGATCGCCTTTGCCCATATTTCGTGTCCGGCGGTGCTGGGATGTTCAAAGTCGGGCATGACAGAGGCGGGCAGGGTTCCATCGGGTTGCAAGAAGGACGGGTTGACGTCCATATAAAACACCTGCTTTCCGTCGGCCAGCTTGGATGCCAACCCACTGGCTTTCGCCAGTTTTTCCCGGTTCGCGCAGGGCTTTTCGCCCAAGGGAAAAATTGCCAGCAGCAGGATCTTTGACTCGGGCAAGCGGATCCGAACGCGTTGCACAACGGCAGTGATGCCCGCTGCGATTTCTTCCGCGCTGTTCGATGAGCAGTTGTTTTGACCAATCATGACGATGGTGAGTTTCGGGGATATCCCCTCCAGATTGCCGTGGTCCAGACGCCAGAGGACATGTTCCGTGCGGTCTCCACCAACACCCAGATTGGCGGCCTTGCGCTTTCCGTAATACTGTTCCCAAACCGTTTTTCCCTGATCGTCCCAGTTCTCAATAATCGAATCGCCAATCCACAGCAGATCCACATTACCGACTTGCACGACCTTGTTGAGTGACTCGTGCTTGGGCAACCACCAATCGCGTTCCCGGGGAACCGGGCACACTGCCGTGTTCGTGGGCTGGGCCGGGATCGAAAAGATGTCGTCGTAGGGTTGAAGCCCCATGGAACGCTTGTCATCAGAACCGCGCGGGTGTATCTCGAGTTGACAGGCCTCACCGGGCACAAAGAATGCCTTGGGCAGGGCCAGATAGAAGAGCCCGGCCGATGCGCTCCAGGAAGGAACCGCGTTTGCGGGCACATAGAGCAGGGTGGCCTTTCCGTCGTCGCTTTTCCATTGGGTCTGCGTCTTCACGTTGTCAAACTGAATCTCGGTTTTTCCGTTGACATTGAGCATATAGCCGGAATTATTCGCGCCGGGAATCTGGAAGGACAGGGTTCCGGCGAAGACGAGTGTTGCGACCTCGGCGGCGGGCATGGGCGCGCTTTCCCACTGCAACCGGTGACGGGCTTCGCTCTGGCGCACGCGCAAGGTCTCGACCTCGCGGGCTCGGTAACTTTGTGCGGGCCCAGTCTCGCCCTGATGCGCGACAAGCTTCTTGAATCCGTTGATCATGGGGCCCTTACAGAATGGGGATTGCGCGATTTGGTCGTGCAGAAAGGCGGTGGACCATTCGGCTTTTGGGGTGGGAAGCGACTGCGCGTGCTGGATGAGTCGCGCGAGCACAAAAGACGCCTCGGGGCCGCCGGTGCGAAGAGCGGCATCAAAATTGAGGCCACTGAGAATCATCGAGCCGCGTCCCACCTTCACCTGGGTCAGCAGCGACTTGTTGCGCCAGACGTAATCAAAATCGGCGTGACGCGACATACCCGCTGGCGAACCGTGAGTGTTCAGCGCGCGGATGAGCACCTCGGGCTGCTCGGGGAGATTGTCCAGCAGCAGGGTTTGCGCGCCTTGCAGCAGATGGAACCAGGAAGGGTCGCACCAATTCCCGGGCGTCAGACCCTTCGTGACCGGGTTGTCATAGACATAGGTTCCGGCATTGCTGTCGCCAGAAAACACGCCCAGCCACCATGCGGACTTGTAGGAGGTCATGTCCATGGGGAACACGCCAGCGGGGGAAAGCAGCACGACACAACTGCCGGCTTCTGCGGCGTTCAACAGTGCCTCGCTGGGCTGACGCGCGACATAGACCGCCCCGGCGGGCAGGACACCGTTTTCGGGTATAGGATTTGGCGCGCACGAGGATAAAAGGCCGATGGTGTCCGGCGATGCATACACGGGGGTAGCTGCCAATGCGGGAGGATTCTGCGGATAGACCCAACAGGTCCATTCGTTTGCGGAATGCACGCCTGCGGTATGGAGCGTGGCGGACAGGGCGAGTTGTTGGGGTTCGGCGGGACTGGGCAACGGAAAGGTGACCGTCCCCACTGTGGTCAGAGTACCGTTCTCCACGTTGTTCAGTGACATCTTGCGCGTGGCCAGTGTTTTTCCGCCGCTTGAGAGGCGACAGGTGACGGTTCCGCCTTTCAAGGACTTGCCTGCGTAATTCGAGAGCGAGAGGTTAGCATTCATCGTGGCCCCGGCGGAATAGGTTTGCGCGATACCGTCCTGCAAGATGACTGTCGGGGCATTGAACGCGCGAACCTCTTCGGGGCGGATCGACACGGGACGACGTACACCGTCGAGCAATCCGTTTGAACCCGCGTACCACGGTTGCAGGAGCCACCAATCATAGCCTGACAGGTAGGGGTTCTTCCGCAGTGCCTCGATATTGGATTTGTGCAGCGCGAGGTAGAGCCGCTGCGAGGCCAGGGA
>CAIZGN010000180.1 GCA_903932505.1 Candidatus Hydrogenedentota bacterium | reverse complement strand
GTCAAAGAGTTTTTCTTCAGTCACCCCGCCCATCATCAGACTCGTCGTCCCGGCCGCTGCGCAATTGTCGATGAGCTTGCGCATGCCCGCGATCCCCGCTTCCAGCGATTGCGCCACCGGGATATCGCCGCCGTATATCGAGGATACATGCAGATTGCGTTTCTTGCATTCGTCCCCGATTTGCTTGGCCTCATCCAGCGGGGTATCCACGGAAATAACAAGACTGTTCTTCGATTTGGTGGTCATCAGCCCCGCATACTTGAAACCGGCCTCTGCAATCGCGTCCAGCGCCACCCGATACTCGAACTTGCTCCACGGTCGTGTAAAACATCCGATTTGCCAGGGAGAAGTGATCTCGGCCGCAGCGGCATTCAACGATGTGGCCAGCGGTGAAGCGAGGAGTCCCGCCGCGCCGCATTGAAGCGAATGCCTGATGAAATCACGTCGTGTCGGGGGAACATGCGTTTTCATGGGGGAACCTCCTCCTCAGGTTTCAAGGCAAGTTGATGAACATGTCTTCCTGCAAAGTCGCGTAGTCAATTCCCAGGTTGTCCCGAAGGATGGCTTCGGTTTGCCCGCCTTGTGCAAGCGCCCGCAGCATTTGAAGAAATCGGCGTTGCCCGTAACGATCCCACAGGGTTTTCACCGCCGCATGGGATTCCGCATACGCCAGATTGAGGCGTTCGGGGGTGAGTGCCGCCTTTAGTTGGTGGGCCTCGAGGGCGGTCAGCGAAAACAAATTGCCCGCTGCCTTCTCCTGGCGCAACAACGCGCCTTCATTCGACTCCAAGTCCTGCGAAAGGGTCTGGGCCAGACCCTCGTTGATCCACCATGGAATTTTGTCGCCCGCAATCGCCCGCTCCGCCACATGCACATATTCATGCGTCAGGCGGCGTTCCATTTCCAATTCATTCAACAATGCGCCCTTACCGTCCGTCAGCGGCGCGCGGATCTTGCCATCAAAAATGGCCGCGATGTTTTCGCCCATCTGCGTGGCTTCGGAAAATTGACCATCGCCGTACAGCACCACCTGAATCGGAGTGGGGGGGAAGGTGCCGTCCAGTTTGCGCGATATGTTGAGATAGGCCCGCTCCAGCGCAGTCAGCACCTGCGAACGAAGCAGGGAAGGCGTGTCCTTGGGGCAACTTACCTTGAAGTGCCGCGATTCCCCCCGGCGGTATCCGTTCTCCACCGATTCTTCGCGAAAAGCCTTGTCATACCGTTCTTTAAGTCCCTTGCGACTGGGTTCCATCTTCAGGACATAGTCCCACTGTACCCGCGCCGAAGGAAGGTCATTGTCCCGGTAGTACGCCTCGCCCAGCAACTCATGCGCCGCCAGTTCCCCCGGCTTGAGCTCGATCGCCTCTTCCAAACGGAATATCGCCTGCTGCACCTCGTCCATCTGCAGGTAGTACGAACCCAACTGGATGAGCGGGGCGGGATTTTCCGGTTCAATGCCAATCGCCGTCTTCAGCGGTTCAACTGCTTCCGTCAGGCGGTTGGCCTTGGCCAGTTCGCTGGCCAGCGACTGCTCCGCGTTGCACAGGTTGTGGCGAACGGTGGCATTGTCTCGCGCCAGCTCGTGCGACTTCTCGAAATAGCGGATGGCCTCTGTGAAATGCCCCGCGTTGTATGCCGCAATGCCCATGTCGTTGTATTCGGACGCTTGGTCGCCCGTGGCAAAGCCAGCCGAACCAAGGGCTATCGCCAAGCATCCGGCCAGTCGGGCAACCCATGTCGGGAGGACGCGCATCAGGCAAACCTCATCATGAAGGCAAGTTCACGATGGCTTCGATTTCCACCTGAATATCCCCGGGAAGACGCCCCGCCTGAATGCAGGTGCGCGCGGGGGGCTCGGATGGAAAATACTCCGAATAGATGGCGTTGAACGGCTTGAATTGGTCCATGTCCGCCAGAAAAACCGTTGTTTTGGCCACATCGGCAAGCGTGGCACCCGCATCGGTGACAATCGCCTTCAGATTGTCCAGCGTGAGGCGTGCTTCCTCTTCAAAAGTGCCGCGAACCGGGCCGCTGCCGTCTTTGGCCATCGGGCCTTGACCGGACACAAAAAGCAGATTCCCCGCCTTCACCGCGTGCGAATAGGGACCAACTGCCGGTGCGCCATTGGGCGCGAAAACACATACCTTAGCCATGAATTCCTCCTCTAAGAGACTGCCGGGCAAAACGTCGATTTACAAGCCCTTCTACTGTCAAGAAAGTACCATGCTTTCGCCCGGTGGGTCAAACCTCTTGGCAAAAAACAGCATGGAAACTCGGCTGTGGAGGGTCACTGGCGGGAAGCCGGTGAGGCTTGCTTGGTATGGGTTCCAAGGTGCCACGTCATTGCGAGGAGGGCGATGGCGATTACCGTGGACGCGAGAATCGCCCCGATAATCAGATGCCAAGCTGTCGCATCCCCGTAAAGAGGCTTGAAATACTTCAGCATTTCACCGAAACCTTTCGCCTGGGCCATGCGCCCGAGATAGCCGAAAAGGCCGATGAAACCCGCCGCCGTACCGATGGCCTTCTTTGAAGTGAGGTCGAGTGCGAGGATAACGATAAGGTTGATCACCGGGTAAATGAAAAATCCGATGGTAAACAGCATGGCCAGATCAAACCAGGCGCGGTCGGCCGGGACAAAGAGCATTGCCGTGAAGGCCGCCAGAATGGGAATCAGCGATAGTGTGGCCACCATGCCCCGACGCCCTCCCAGACGATCCGAAACCCATCCAAGGAGAATAGTCGACGGAATCCCGCCAAACTCAATCGCCATCACCACCATCCCGCCGCCGGTAATCGTCGCGCCTTTCATCTCTCGAAGATACATGGGGCCCCAGTCCAGCATGCTATAGCGGGTCACATAGGCGAAGAAGTTCGCGAAGGCCAGCAACCAGATATACTTGTGCTTGAACACATTGTCCATCAGCAACTCGCGCATGCTCAGGTCGCGCTCGGCGGTGTTTTCCATCGCCCCGTTTCCGGTGCCCTTGTAGGATTCGATGGGCGGCAAGCCCTCCGACTGCGGGGTATCCGGCAAGCGCCAGAAGACATAGGCCGCGCCCACCAGCGCCAGTGCGCCCGGCACATAGAACGCGAAAGACCAACCGCCGAAATGCAGGGCCGCCTGTGCGGCAATCATCCCTGCCACACCACCACCCACATTGTGTGAGGTATTCCAGATGCTGAAGGTAAGGCCTCGTTCCTTCTCGCTGAACCAGTGCCCCATCGATCGACCGCAGGGTGGCCAACCCATCCCCTGTACCAACCCATTAAGCGCCCACAACCAGAAATGCACCGTGTAATCGGATGATGCGCCGAAGGCGAAATTGAGAAGGGCCGTCAGCAGGAGGCCCAATGCCATGAATATACGCGGGTTACTGCGGTCAGAAATGGCACCCATCGCAAACTTACCCACCCCGTAACTCGCCGCCGTCATCGCCAGAATATTGCCAATCATGGCGGTGTCGTAATGGAGCCCCGCCACGATGTCCTTCGATACAACCGACAGGTTGTTACGCACCAGATAGTAGGTCGCATAGCCAAGGAAGGTCGACTCAAGCACCTGCCACCGATAGCGGGGGTATAGACGACGAATCTCCCCTTCAGGCAGAAGCGGTTTCGCCGCAGCGGGAGCCAGCCAACCGAATAATCCAGTGTGCATGAAAAAACCTCCGCGCCAAGTATGGATAAACGCCCGCAAAGATTCAAGAACCAAATTTTGGAAAGCTCGATATGGAGAGCGGCGATTCCTGTGGTTTTTTTGTTCAACCCCTTCGGGGTTGGATTCTGTTGGGGGCGTTAACCGTGGGCTTTGCCCACGGCTATGTTGTTAAGCCCCTTCGGGGCTGCAGGCAAGATGCCTGCGTTACGGGGGCGGTGTATTCCGGGGCGTCTCTAAGTGGGGTGTGCCGACCTTAATCGGCGCTTTGTGGGCGTACGCAGTCATGCGCCACGATAATACTAGCCATCCGCAGCCAAAGCGGCGACTTCGTCCCCGCACTCCAAATAGCGGGTCCACCTATATCGAGTGGGCCGACCTTAGGCAGCGCTTTGGCTACTGCTGTGCCCCAAAGGGGCTCAACAAAATAGCCGTGGGCAAAGCCCACGGTAAGCAACAGCCCAACAAGCAACCCTGTAAGGCTTGAACAAAATCGTCGTAGCAACCGCTGCGGATACAACCAAAGCGGTGACTTCGTCTCCGCACTCGAAATAGTTGGTACTTGCTATATGGAGTGCGCCGACCCTAGTCGGCGCTGTGGCTTCAGCCGCAGCCGTATTCCCAAAACCCATAATCCACCCACAGCCAAAGCGGTGACTTCGTCTCCGCACTCCAAATAGGTGCCGCCCTACACCACCGTATTCGCGTTCATGGCCTTTTGAATAGCCTGAGAAAGCTGCTCAATTCGATAAGGCTTGGACAAGAAAGCGTCAGGCATCACGGAATGAACGCCATCCATGATCTGTTCTTCAGCATAACCGCTGGCCAGAATCACAGGCAGATTGGGCGTTACCTTTCGCAGCTCGGACAACGTCTCCCATCCATCCATGTGCGGCATGCTCACATCGCAAAGCACACAGGAAATATTCTCCCCGTGCTCGATGAGCAGATTAATCGCCTCTTGCCCGTTCTTTGCCGGAATCACCGAAAAACCGATGCGAGTCAGCAGTGTTACAGCCACTTCTCGCACCATATCCTCATCGTCCACCACGAGCAGGGTAATCACCGGTGATTTCTCGTGGACAATTATGGATGGCAGGGACTGTTTCTTTGGCGTTGATATCTCTATCGGGAAATAGAGGCGGAATGCGCTTCCACGACCGGGTGCGCTTTCCACCGTGATGCCCGCTTCGTGGGTGCGCACAATCCCCAGGACCACGGCGAGCCCCATGCCGCGCCCGGTAAACTTGCTCGAGAAAAATGGGTCAAACAACTGTTCTATATGTCCATCGGTGATGCCGCATCCGTTGTCCTTGACACTGAGGCACGCATACGTGTCATGGCGGGGGGCCCATTCGACGGGAAACCGGTGTTGTTCTGGGATTTCCGAAACCGACACCTGCCCCACCGATATCCCTATCTTGCCGGGAATCCCTTCGCAGGCTTCCCAAGCATTGCTCACAAGATTGATCAGCACCTGCTGGAGTTGATGCATATCCGCCAAGATCGAGGGGCCAGGTTGCGAAATCTCCGCCTCGATAGCCACACTTTTCGGCAACAGTGCCTCCAGCATGGCTATATTGCGTTCGCAGGCCTCCGAAAGATCCAGCGTCTGCCGTTGCGTAATCGTCTGTCCAAGATAAGTCAGCATGAGGCTGCTCACATTCGCCGCGCGTCCCGCTGCCTGCATGGCGGAGCAAAGAAGTTCATTGGTGTCGCTGCCATTGGGCAGGGAGAGCATGGCCAGTTCAAGATTCCCCATCACGGTCTGAAGCTGATTGTTGAAGTGATGCGCGACGGCCCCCGCCATACGGCCGAGACTTTCAGCCTTTTGGAGTTGCCTGTTTTGCGCCTCCAGCCTTTCCTTCCCCTCTTGTGCTTGTTTGCGTTCCGTGATGTCGTCTATCAAGGCTACGATATAATCGACTTTGCCATCCGCCCTTCGCGTGCAACCCACGGCGAGATTGGTGCAAACGACGCTTCCATTCTTGCGGATGAAGCGTTTTTCCATTTGGTACTGGTCGATCTCCCCGGCGAGCAGGCGTTCAAATTGCCCCACATCCGCAGCCAGATCGTCCGGATGCGTCATTTCCGCCCAAGTCAGTTGCAGGATTTCCTCCCGGGTATAGCCGAGAATGCTTGAAATCCTGTCATTGACCTGGAGCCACCCTTTTTCGGGCGAAGTAATTGCGATGCCGTGCAGATGAAGGTCGAAATAGCTCCGGAATCGGGCCTCGCTGTCGCGCAATGCCTCCTCCGCCCGTTTTCGCTCCGTGATGTCATACAACACGGCCAGGTGATCTCCATCTAGGGAACTGGTTATCGGGGCCGCAGCGGCAAGCATGGTCTTGTTCATCCCGTTCTTGCAGCGCACCATGACTTCCATCGGGGAGAAATCTTCACCCGTTCCTTTCGCGCGCAAGAGTTCGGTTTGCCAAGTATCAATCACCCACTTGCGGTATTCAGGGTCGGGATAGGCCTTGAGCCACCAGTCCTCAAGCGTGTGAATGTCCTCGGTGGTATAACCGAACGTCTTTGTAAAGGCTTGATTCAGGAAGTTGATGCCGTGATGGTCGTCATTCATGGCCATTGGAACCGGAGAAACATTAAGGATCGTCCTTAATCTTGCCTCGTTTTTCCTCAGTTGTTCGGCCGCTTTCTTCCGCTCGGTGATATCCCGGCAGAGGCTCATCATGGCCGGTTTCCCATCCCAAAGAACCTGCCGTGCATTCACCTCTACCTCGATCGGTGTCCCGTCCTTTTTCC
>CAIZGN010000179.1 GCA_903932505.1 Candidatus Hydrogenedentota bacterium | reverse complement strand
GTGTGGATATCGACATCCAGCGGCAGGAGCGTGTGCGTTAGCGACACAATGCCATGCACCTTGCCCGCGCCAATCGACTTTCCCTGCGACGTGCCTGTCAGCTTCCAGCCGAAGTGCAGTGACTGACCATCCACTTCAATCGCCACGCCCGAAGGATTGCAGTGTTTCATCACCGCGCAGGCCGGACGTTGCATGAACTTGAGGATGCCGACAGCGTGGTGCATGTCTTCGAGATTCGTCTGCGAAAGCCCGCCCTTACCGGTTTTCAACAGCTTGTAGGCACCCAGCACCAGATTCTGCCCGTCGGCCGGGCGATAGAAGGCGGCGGGTTGGTGGGGGTTTGTGCCGTAGCGCAAGTCCTCGACTTTGGCATAGGCACGGCCCATCACTTCAAACGATTCCGGAAAATCGCCTTCGGTGCGGGTGTGATACATTTTTTTCAGGTCTTGTTCGCTCATGTGTGGTTCCTCCGTCATTGGTGACGTGTTCCGTAAGACGCGGCTGTGAAACAGCGCGACTTGCGTGCCCAGGCGAGCGGCATGTCCGTGGACGGCCCGCCGCTTCCCCGTGGTCTATTCCACGCAGTGTCGCCAGTCACGGCGGATCCGTCTTGTACGCTGCGCATATTTTGCCATGCCGGGCCGGTGAATGTAAATGCCGTCGCCCCCACCCCGTCTCGGAAGTGGACGCGCCCCCGCGCACTGATGTAGCATACCCGGCATGCAAGCTCAACAAAACGCTTTCGGCGTGCTCGACTGGTCGGTGCTGATCGCCTACATGGCGCTTATGGTGGGAATCGGCGTGGCCGCCTCGCGGCGCGAGAAAAATGCCGAAACCTTCTTTCTCGCAAACCGCTCCATGCCCATGTGGGCGGTGGCGCTGTCTGTGCTTGCAACCTCGCTGAGTGCCGCCACGTTCATCGGCGCCCCGCAGATAGCCTTTGCGGGCGACCTGACCTACCTCTCCCTCAATATCGGCACCATGATGGCCGCTTTCATCGTGGCCTTCTTGTTTGTGCCGCCCATTTACCGGGCAGGCACCATGACCATCTACGGCTACCTCGGCACACGCTTCGGCGAATCCGCCGTGACCGCCGCCAGCCTCATGTTTCTGCTCGGGCGAACCCTGGCCTCGGGCGTGCGTCATTTCATGGCCGGTATCGGCTTTGCACTCATGCTTTACGGCGAAACCAGCCCCCGCGACCTCGTATTCGCCATCCTGCTGCTGGGGGCCATTGGCACGCTGTATACCGCCCTGGGCGGGGTGCGCGCGGTCATCTGGACCGAGACCATCCAAATGGGCGTAGTGGTCTTTGCCGCACTGCTGAGCATCGGACTGCTGTTGCACGCCATACCACTGTCCTACGCTGAAATACTGACCGCCCTGCACGACAGCCCCAGCGGCAACAAATTGCTGCTCATCGACCCCTCGTTTTCCCTGTCAAAGCCCTACACCCTCTGGGCAGCCCTTCTTGCAGCAACCATCATGTCCACCGCCACCTATGGGGTCGACCATGACCTCGCACAGCGGGTCATGACCGCGCAATCGCCCCTGCGCGGCGGCATGGCCCTCTGTGGTTCCATTCTCATGGGCACGCCCGTCGTTCTCCTCTTCCTCATCATCGGTTTGCTGCTCCACATCTACTACGGTCGCCCCGACCTCATGGGCGCGCATATCCCCTGGGACAGCGCGGTGGATACCAAGCGCATCTATCCGCAGTTCCTGCTCAACCACATGCCCTCGGGCCTGCGCGGACTCGCCATGGCGGGACTTTTCAGCGTGGCCATGAGCAGCTTCAACTCCGCCATCAACGCGATGGCGAGCACCGCCGTGGCCGATCTCTACGGCCCGTGGCTACGGCGCAGTGGCCGTGCAGATGCCGCAGAAAAAGCACAATCCCTGCGTGCCTCGCGCATCGGCGTGGTCTTTATGGGCGGACTGCTGACCGCCGTTGCCATTGGTGCCATTTTCGCCCAGCAGGCGGGGAATGAAACGCTCATCGACTTCGCGCTGGGCGTCATGGCCTTCGCACTCGCTCCGCTCCTCGGCGTCTTTTGCACAGCCCTGTTTACCCGGCGAGGAAATCCCCGCAGCGTCTACCTTTCTCTGGGACTCGGTATTGTGGCCGTACTTCTCCTCCAGCCCTATATGCTCCCCCAATGGCTGGACTTCAAACTGGCCTGGCCGTGGGTTTGGGTGGTGGTCGCACCGTTCAGCTTTGCCGTCTGCGCCGCCGGGAATCCGTACGAATCTCAAAACTAGAAGAGCCTTCCAGGCTCTTTCCTGTATTGGTAGACCGTTTTTCGGAGGAACAACCCATGCTGAATAGAACCACAACCGCCGTCCTAGTCCTTCTCTGCCTCACCTCAACCGCATGGTCGGCCCCGAGCGTCATCCTCTCGTGGGACAACACTGGCGACTACGGGCCGCAAACTGCGGGCACCAAGACTGCCGGTTGGCAGGAAGCTATTGATGCCTGTGTGCGGGAGGGGCGCGACCTCTACATCCAGGGTGGATGGGGTGGTCGCAAGGCCATCTACCACACCTCGGAAACCATTCGCATTCCCGCCACTCAGGATTTCCGGATTGACGGCGGGGTTTATGTGCTCAACTGGACCGGCCCCGCCGATGACCCGACCAAAGATCTGCTCGTCATCGATTCCACCATGAACGGCGAATACCACTTCGGAATCATGGTATATGGAGGCGCAGGGGCCGCACTGCGGCTGCGGCCCGAAAACCCGGTGCCCATCGACGGTTTCTCGGTCGTGGTGGAAACCGTTATCACGTCGCAAGGCATTGCTGACCCGCGCCCCTTTGAACCCGGCGAGCGTAAAGCGGGAACAGGCCTCGTCTTTGACGGCTCCAAAGCCCCCATCGTCTCCAGCCGCTTTGATTTCATCGGCGGCATCCTCAACTTCAAGACCTGCGTCGAAACCATCGGAGCCTTCACCCAGAACGAGTTCAACTGTCTGCACCTGCATACCAACGCGCACAAGAGCACCCTCTTCAATCTGGGGCCGACAAGCACCCAGAACACCCTCAAATGTGTCATAGGCGTGGATCAGGGCGCACAGGACGTTCTAGGCTTTCGTGTGCAGGGTCGCAATAACCGCATTGAACTCAACACGCGAGGCGGATTCCCCAAAGGCAACGAGCTCCTACTCGATACAACCGCCACTGGCAACCGGATTGACTTCATTCAAGGCAAGCCCGTTTTCGAAGCCGACGACTACCTGACCGACCATGCCGAGACCCCCACGAATGCGCTTCACTGGACAGGCGGCAACCCCGCACCCAAGACCTTGGTGTTTCCTGCTGGAAAACAAACCTACACACAGCGACTCACCCCCGCAACCCTCCGCGTGACCTCAGGCACCTGCACCAGCCTCACCCTGACCCGTGGTACAGTCGCCATGGATCACACCACCACAGCCTCCACACCCATCACGGCCAGTGTGGGCGACATCCTCCAGCTCGAATGTACATCCGAGGTCCACTTGGAAGCCCTCCCCGTCCCCTGAGCTTCATACGAAGTCCCCCAAAGGCAGCATAACCAGATACCCGAGCTCGATATCTCCGGACACAAAAGAGGAGCGCTTCCCGCCTTACGGCTGAGAAGCGCTCCATAATTCTACACTCTGTACCGGATTTAGTCGGCAATCGGGCTGTAAGCGATCGACGCCAGCGACGGGAGCGTCGGCGTATTCACTTCGCCTTCGCCTTCGCCTTCGCCTTCGCCTTCAGCCGGAGTGCCTTTGGACACTTGGATGGTAAGGGTGGCGGACTTCACTTGCGTGGCCGGATCCGTCTTCTTCGCAACGTCGGCACCGGTGATGGTGACGGTCAGTTCTTGCGTCGTGCCCAATTCCCAGGTGTCATCAGCCAACACCGCAGCGGAATCTACCGATAACACAACTTTGGCCGTACCGGCAGCCGCAAGCGCCTTACCGGAAGCGACATCCAAGCTCACCCATTCGGGGGCATCGGTAATCGCAGCGGTCCAATCGAGGGCTTTTTTGCCATCGTTGGTGATTGTGATTTCCGAGGTCGCATCAGCAGTCGCATCTTCCGCAACCACTACCAAAGTCGGGGTCGCAACAGCTTTGATGCTCCACACTTTGGTGGGGCAACCGGCCAAGAACAACGCACCGGCAACGACCAGCGTGCACACCAACACAATTCCGAACTTACGCATAACACTTTCTCCTTTTTTTCTTTGTTTTGGTAACCCAACACACTACCTTCAACACACAACCTCAATACCCGAACCGGACTCCCCCGACTCGGATTAACACTACTCTACCAAATTTCTTCTCGAATTGCAAGATTTTTTTTGCAGGTATTTTTTTTTGGCAAGGATGACTTGCGTTCGGCCCAATTGCGATGCCTCTTGGGGAGAGGAGAGCCAACCACCACCCCTAGTCGAGGGTGATGTCCCCGTCCACTGTTTCTAGACGCACGGGGAAGAGTCCGTCTTTCATGCGGCCATTAAACTCCTGTTTGCCGGGTGAGATAACGCCCTGCAATGGGATGGTGCTATGTATGGCTCCGCGCAGGGCTTGGAGCGAGAGGGACACATCGGATTCGGGGGCGAGAAGTGCGCGCAGGTTGCCCTTTTCCACGCGGACGTCCCACGTACCGAGTACGCCTTCGAGCGCGAGGATGCGAATGTCGCCGCCGTTGTTGCGAAGGGTTAGCGGGCCTTGGGGCGATTCGATGACGATGTGCCCGTCCACAGCTTCCGCACGAATCGGCCCGGATATTCGCTTGAGTACGGCATCGCCGCGATTAACGGCCACTTCCGCACCACCGCAATCAGAGACGATGACGCCTCCGTTCTGGTTGGTGACGGACAGCCCGCTCTTAATTTGCTCAGCAGACACAGCACCTGCCGCCTGTCGGAGAATGACCGGCCCGGCAAAGCCAATGACTTCAGTCTTTCCATCGGTGCCTTGAGTATCAACCCCGATTTGCCGGGGGCATTTGATGTTCAAGTGAATGCGCGCGGCAGCATTGGCCGGAATGGCATTGGTGGAGACAATTCGCACCGCCCCATCGCCTTTGGTCACATCCACCCGGAGTGCTTCCAACGCAGCCGGTGCCTCTGAAGCGGATACCGCCTTCACGCTGCGCGTCACGGCGATTTCGATCCGGTTGTCGTCAGTGCCTTCGATATGCAGATCGCCAGGGGCCGCCTGCACGACCATGCGCACCTCTCCCGTGACAAGCTCGGTACGGGTCTCGCTCTCCGTGAAGGGCTTGCTCTCGCCGTCCACGAGCGGCACCGAAGTGGCGGGAGCATCCTCCCGCTCGATGTGAATGGAACCAAAGGTGGATCGTAAATTCATTTTCTGGGAAGACTCAGGCGCACGATGCTCAGCAATACGCTTGTCGGCCTGCATCCGCTGTTCGACAGGCCACGCGGACTCGAATTCGCCATACAGCACGGTAGCGATGAGGTCGGGCGTGGCCTGCACAGGTAGCCGCAGGCTCAAGGCCGCACTGTCCACTGTCGCCTCGAGTTGGATGGCCGGGGCGGGCGTACGCACAACCACATCCCCGCGAAAGCTGTGTATCTTCATCGTCCCGCCAACCCGCACAAATTCCGCAGGTGCCCCGTACAAGTCAAAAACACCACCCTGACTCAGCTCTCGGACTTTCACCGGAAACTCACCATGACTCGTCACATGCGCGGGGGCGGCGAGTGCGGTCAGCTCTACGGCCCCATATTGCGCGTCCACCGTCACCTCACCCTGAAATCCCTCAATGAAGCTGTCGCCAAAAAAGTTTCGAACCCGGACGGATGCGTCTCTGGGTGCCATGATTTGATATTCGACCTGCATCGAAACATACTCGGGCGATTCGGGGCGCTTGGGCAGCACGGTGCGGAGTTCCAGACGGTCATCCGCATGTGCCACGTTCACCTGAACCGCCTCCGCCAGTTCCTGAGCGGCCGCATCTGTTTCCGCGCGCGCACGAATACGAACGCGAACTTCGGCCACACGCTCATCCCAAGCGGTCACGCGCACCGGCCCGAATTCGTTATAAACAGCGATGGCGGCAGTGGGTGCCACGGGGTAACGTTCGGTGGATTGCCGCTCTTTTTCAACACCCGGCGGTGCCTCAGCCGCGAGACGCTTGCCCAGGTCAGTCAGGGACGCCGCTTCGGCGGGTGCCGCCGCCGGGGATTGCAAAATGCCCCGCATGGCGCTGGAAAGCGAGTCCTCAGGAGCTGGCGGCTGCCCGTATCCCACCATCGGGCACAGCGCGGCAAGCAGGAAGAGGAAAACATGGCAAAATCCCACCCGCAACGAAGGGTGGAGATTCAAAATTGTTCGTTTCACGTCAAACATGCAGCACAGTCCCGCACGAACACAATCGTCCGTCCTATCTCCTTGACAATACCGGGCTTCGTTAAAAGGTTCCCTTCCCGCTGGCATTACGCAGGCGTAGTCTCACGCCGAATCCCGGAAGCCCGGTCGAAAATGGCCTCACGCGAGATGCCTGCTGCCTCATACATCGCAAAAATATTCGCGTCCGGTGTTTCCGGAGGTACGGTATGCGAGGCCGCCAGAATAAACCCGCCGCCATCGACGGTGAGGGTCTCGATCAGGTTTTTGGTCGTTTGAAAGACCTCCTCGGCACTCGCACGGGGCAACAAATCGACCGTGTCGATACCGCCCATAAACGTAAAGGCCTTCCCGAATTCCTGCTTGAGTCGCGCAGGTTCGTTCCCCGGACAATTGCACTGAATCGGGTTGAGTATGGAAATCCCGATTTCCGTGAGGTCGGGAAGAATCGGAGCGAGGGCCCCGCAGCAATGATATGCCACCGGCAATCCCCGTGACAGCCCCACATCCGCCACCCGTTTGAGATGCGGCTTCACCATTTCCCGCCACAACTTAGGACTCATCATCATCGACTGCTGCCCCGCCACATCGTCACCGAGCCATAGCCAGTCCAGCGCGTAGCGGGTGAGTGATTTTTCAGCCAGCAACACAGCGAATTCGCCGCAGCGCTTCAGAAGGTTCGCGGCTTCCACCGGGTGTGCCACAAGGTCTAGCAGGGAATCTTCCATGCCCCGCAGACGGTTGTACATCTCAAAAACGCAAGGGGAGACATCAACCCCCATGAAGTAGTCCCGACAATTCTCCACCAACGGTGCCATCAGGGAGACCAACTCGTCCACGCGCCCCCAAGGAAACTCATACGCCAACAGTTCCTCCGGCGAGACCCCTTCCAGCGGGTAACGCAGACACTGGTTAAATTCGCCCTCCTTCACCCACTCGATGCCCCAATAATCCGTGTGTCCCTCGCCATCGTGTTCATGGACGATGCCTTCCATGGCGTAGTTGTTGTTCACCCACGTCTGCCGGATATCATCCCCCATCGCCTCGGGGACACGCCCTGCCGGGATTTCGAGCAAACGCCCCAAGCGCCGGGCTGTCCCCGGATGAAACCACATGAACACCGGCACCCGATCCGCCGGGCGGCGATTCAAGGCCGCCATCACACGTTCTTTACTTGTCATGAACGATTCTCCTGCCTATGGGCCGCCTCAGCTTTCCCAATCGGTGAACTTGCGGCGGATGAGCAAATGAATGAAGAAGGGACCGCCGATCAAGGTGGTAATGATCCCCACCGGGATTTCCCCGGGCATAACAGCGCGGGCCACAATGTCGCAAAAGCAAAGGAACGCAGCACCGGCAGGCAAGCAGACCGGCATCAACAGGCGGTGCCGCGCACCGGTGAAAGCACGCACGCTATGCGGCACAATCAGTCCCACAAACCCGATTGGCCCCACCTCGGAAACAATCACCGCCGTCAATAGCGATGCGGACAAGAACGTGATGAGTTGCAGCGCCCGCACGTTAATCCCGCGCCCTTCGGCAAGATCGGCCCCGAAGCTGAACTGATCAAACTTCGCCGACTGGGCAAGCAAGAGCAGCACACAGGGAATCCCGCCAATCAACAGCGTACTCATGGGGCTGTAGCCGATCACATCCACCCCGCCCATTATCCAACGATCCATCATCACCAAACGGTCAGGACGGGCGAGATAGCGCGTCAACAGAATCCCGGAGTTGGCGAGCATGCCCATGGTCACCCCAGCAAGCAACAGCACCGATGGTGCGGTGCGGGTTTTCCCCACCGCCACCAGATACACGAGGAACACATCCACCCCCGCAAAAAGAAACGCGAACAATTGCACCGATGGAACACCCAGAACATGCCCCGCCACCCAATGCGCGTCCATCATAAGGAAGGCCGACCACGCCCCGAGCGCGCTCGAGCTGGCAACACCAAGGGTGTAAGGCGTGGCAAGCGGATTGCGCAGCAGCGCCTGAAAGGAACATCCAGCCAAAGCCAGACCGGCTCCGGCCAAGAGGGCTGCCAAGGTGCGAGGCAATCGCTGCTCAACCAGAATGCTCAGTGCCGGTGCATCACGCAGCGCCAGACCTGCGTGCCATTCTCGCCAAGCGTCTTGAGGGGTCAAGCCCGATGAACCCACAAACAGGCTCACCAAGGCGATGCCCAAGCAAACCAGCAGGCTGCCCGCAACG
This sequence comes from Candidatus Hydrogenedentota bacterium, assembly GCA_903932505.1. Classification (GTDB taxonomy): domain Bacteria; phylum Hydrogenedentota; class Hydrogenedentia; order Hydrogenedentales; family CAIZGN01; genus CAIZGN01. The sequence continues at coordinate 12,357 of CAIZGN010000179.1, read as the reverse complement.
ACATAGGTGGCACGCGTCGGCTTCATGACGAGGGCCTTTCCTGTGGCAGCACGTCCACAAAGGGTGCATCCACAAAGGGGTGCCGCCCCACGCGGATCGCCGCGCCATAGGCCGCACACAGGGCGTCTTCCCGAAAGACTTCCTCCGGCGCGCCTGCCGCGACGACGACATGGGACGCGCCCAATAGCAGGATCCGTCCGCAAAACTGGGCGGCGGCATTCAGGTCATGCGTCACGACCCCCACGCCATAGCCCTGTGCAGCGAGTTGGCGCAGAAGCGAAAAGACCTCGGCTTCGTGATGAATATCGAGCGCGGAGGTGGGCTCATCCAGCAGGAGCACATCAGGTTCCTGCGCGAGTATGCTCGCCAGCAGAACGCGCTGCCGCTCACCACCGGACAAGGACAAAAAATCCCGCGCCCGCAGATGCTCAGTCTCCGTATCCCGAAGACAACGGCGCGCCACCTCGAAATCCTTCGGCCCCAACCCCCCGAAAGGCCCCGCATGGGGATAGCGACCGAGACAGACCACTTCAAAGACCGTCATGGCGAACGCGGGGTTCACCGCCTGTGGCAAGAAGGCAAGCCGTCGAGCGCGCGCCCCACCACTCAGGCGGGACAACTCCGCGCCGTCCATCAATACACGCCCCGACTGCGGGCGCAGCAATCCGCACAAAAGCCGCAGCAACGTACTCTTACCGCAACCATTCGGCCCCACGATGCCAGTAAGCATACCCGCAGGAACGGTGGCGTTCACCGCCCTCAGCACAGGCTGCTCCTTTTCGTAGGCAAACGAAACCGATTCCGCCTGGAGCATGCTGATCATTGCAGCGCCTCCACACCGGGGTGCAGCAAGCGGGCAAGCAAGCGGGCCACCTCGTAGACGCGGGGACCGGGCCGCATCGCGTGGGATTCGGTGATGATATGCACCCGATGTTCCTGAACAGCGGGCACGGTGGAAAGCACCTCCCAATCCCGCACATACGCCTCCCGCTCGGCATCAGATAGCGTTTCACCGCAATGGAATTCCAGAACCACCGCAGGCGCTTCCTTGACCACCGTTTCCTTCGACGCTTCGAAGTAGGCTTGGGAAGAATCAGCGTAGATGTTGTACCCGCCCGCCAGGGTGACAATCTCAGAAAGAAACGACGGCCCACCCACCGTGGAAAGGGTGTTCAGGTCATGCGACATGCGTCCGGTCACCAGAAACACCTTCGGGCGCGCTTGTCCTGCCACCGCAGTCTCCACGGCGTGCCGCTGTTCCGTCATGCGCTGCAACAAGGCCTCGGCCTTCGCATCACACTGCAGGAGCGAACCAATCCGCTTGATCCCCTCCGCGATGCCGTCCAGATTGTCCATGGCCACGTTGACCACCGCCACCTCATGCGTTGCCCCATATTGCACCACCTTGGGCACAGCCCCACTGGTCAAAATCAACCCCGGCCGTAACTGGGTGATCCGCTCCAAGTCGGGGTCGATCGCGCCACCCACCCGGGGCAACTTCTCTGTCTCCGGGGGATAGTCATCGAACTTCCCCACCGCAACCAGACCCGATTGCTGCCCCAACGCAAAAACGGTCTCGGTGCTATTGGGTGACATTGAAATGAACCCGCGATGCAGTGCGGGGGACACCGGTGGCGCGGGATTCTCGGGCTTCGCAGGGACGCCGGGCGCACAGCCCCCCAAACCGGCCATCAAGACCAGCCCGAGGCCCACCCATGTCAACACGAGTCGCAATTCGCGCATAAAATCCGCCCGGCGGAACCTTTCGCATAGGCCCTGCACGATCAAAAATCGAAATCTTCCACAACTTCCTGCCCTACCGTGATGGTCACCTGCTTGGTCCGCATGAGATCATCCGGGTTGAGGTGGTTCGCGGCCTCCAGGGTGTAGACCCCTTCCGCAAGGGTTGAAAACTCGTAGTAACCGCGACGATCCGTGCGCTGACGCCGAATAAACGCCTTGTTATTTTCATCCCACTGGATAATCGTCACCGCTGCATTGTCCAGCGGACGGCCATTATAGAGAACAAGACCGCTCACCTTGCCGGAAGGCACGAGTTTCAGCAGCACCGGCGGATGGCGGGTGTCGACCACAAAGTGCTGCGGTGCATAACCAGACTTGGCCACCGCCCACAAATTGACCTGTCCTTCGGGCAGCCCCTGCAGGGAAAAACCACCACCCGCGTCGGATTGCGCGGCATATCCGTCCCCATACTCGAATTCCGGCTGCTTGTCCAGATAAATCCGCACACCCACGAGCGATCGCCCGTTTTTAGCGTCCGCAACCCGACCGCGCCCCCCTTTGTCATCACCAAGCTCAAAGGTCAGTGGGCCCGCCACTGCTCCGTCGCGGATATCGACCTCCTGATGGGCCGATGCAAATTCGGCGGCAAGAACCGTCACCAACAGACGACCCGGCGCAATTGCATCCAGCGAAAAGCTTCCGTCCTCTGACGAGATTTCTGTTTCATACCTCGGTAGGCAATACTCTTCAGTGCTTACCAATTTGGGCTCAAGCACCAGGCGGAACTGGCGAACCGGGGCCCCTGCGCCCTTGGATTGAACACTGCCTTTGAGTGTCCCTCCCCGTTCCAACACCACATCCAATGCATCCGAGCCGATGGCCGTAGCCTGCAGCACCCGCTCCCCATAATTTCCGCGCCGAAACGTGATATCCACATTTCCCTGGGCCTCGCGAAATGCAAAAGCGAACGCGCCCTGGTCGTCGGTTGTCACCTTTTGGGTGATGGACTCCGCACACACCAACACCACCCCTCCCACAGGCCGTTCGGCAAGGTCAATCACACGTCCTCGGATGTAACCGGCCTCAAGAACCTTCGCCACAAGTTTTACGTCCTTGAGTTCCTGTCCAGCAGCCAAAGTCAGGGTCGGATTCTCAAGTTCGTGCGTCGCGCTGCCCGCAGCCTCCTTGTAGACCGTGAAGCGGTACTCCCCCGCGCTCAACGCGGTAACCTTGAACGCGGCAGACGGATCCGTGGAGGAATAAGAGGGTGCAGCGTCGCCCATCTGGTAGGCAATTCGAACGTTGGGCAATGGCCGCCCCTCCTGCGAGATCACCATCCCCGAGATGGTTCCGAACTGAGAAATCGCGGGAACCGGTGCTTCCGTCTTGGCCGGTTCGGCGGGAATCGCCGGGGAAACGGCGGGGACTACCGGTTCGGCAGGCTGGCGGAATCCCCACCACCACGCAGCCGCGCCGCCAATCAGAACCACCGCGACAAAAACAAAAATCACTGTAATTCGCATGAGAGTTTTCATGAGCCAGCTTCCGTCTTTTTCATCCCGGGGCCGCGCCGACTAGGAGCGTCCGGATGCGCCGCCACCAAGAATGCCACCTCGCTTGGAACTTAAGCGAATGCCTTGCAACATCATCTGGAGTTCCTCGGGGTTCTCAGAGATCTCTATACCGACCTCCAATGAAATCAATCGGGCCTTGATCAGTTCATGCAGGCTGTCATTGAAGCCCTGCATACCCTCCTCGCGGCCCTGCTGAATCGCCATCTCCAATTGCGCGATTCGATTCTCCTTGATGAGGCCCCGCACCGACGGTGTGTTGAACAGAATCTCGCACGCGGGAACCCGGCCCACCCCGTCGGCCCGGGGCAGCAGGCGCATGCACATAATCGCTTTGAGGTTCAGTGCAAGCGCGCTGCGCACCTGGTCATGCTGGTTCGTCGGGAAAAGATCGATGATCCGATCCACCGTTTGCAGAACATTGCTCGTGTGCAGGGTGCTGAAAACCAGATGCCCCGTTTCCGCCGCCGAAATGCACGCCATAAAGGTCTCAAGGTCCCGCATTTCGCCGATCATGATCACATCGGGATCCTGTCGCATCACCGATTTCAACGCGGTGGAAAAGTCCTGCGTGTCAATGGTGATCTCACGCTGGTTGATGATGGCCTTGCGATCCGTGTGTACGAATTCGATCGGGTCTTCAATCGTGACCACATGACAACGCCGGTTCTCATTGATGAAATCAACGATAGAGGCCAGGGTGGTCGATTTACCGCTCCCTGTCGTACCGGTCACCAGTACGAGACCGCGTTGAAACTGGGCAAAGCGATAGGTTGCCTTGGGCAGGTTCAACTGATCAAAATTCATGATCTTCGTCTTAATCCGCCGCATCGCCACCGATATCGTGCCACGTTGCCTGAAGACATTCACACGAAACCGCCCCAGTCCGCGCTCCGTAAAAGACAGGTCAACCTCCCCGTGTTTGCTGAACTGCCGCCGTTGCTCCTCGCTCAATAAGAGTTCCACAATTTGCACCAGCTGCTCATGCTGAAGCACCGGCATGTCCTCGACCGGCGCAACTTGCCCATCCACCCGAAAGTAGGGCGCACTCCCCGTCTTTAGATGGATGTCGGACGCGTCCTTCTGGACGGCCCGTTGGAGCATCTTCAGGAAATTTTCTCTCACCGATCTTTCTTTCCCCATTTCATCCGATTGCGAATGAAAGTCGGTATGCGCATATCATCAGGTTCCTCGATGGGATCCGGTTTCTTGACGGCCACTTCTCCATTTTTGTCGAAAAGCACCGCCTGTCCGGCCTCGGGGTTCTTCGCGCCAGCAGCCACAGCAGGAGTCGCAACGGGTGCCACAGGCTTGGGGGGTGCACCGGGAACTGAGCCTGGTGTTCTCGCTTGGTTTGAGGTTAAGACCACGGGGCGCACCGGACCTGGCGGCGGCGGCACTGCGGGGATCGGTGCAGCAACCTGCTCGACCGAAACCTTGGGGAAGCCGGCGGCAATCACCGTCACCTGGAGCTCCGGGCGCTCCACTTCGTCCACCACCGCACCGAAAATAATGTTCGCCTGCGGATGCGCCGCCTTCTTTACCGTGGTGACTGCATCCTGCACCTCGCGCATGCCGATGTCACAACCGCCCTTAATGTTCACAATAACGCCCATGGCACCGTTGATGTTGGACTGCTCCAGCAGTGGGCAGACGATGGCTTCTTCCGCAGCCACGACCGCGCGATTCTCGCCTTCGGCCGTCCCGATGCCCATCAACGCCCGGCCTCGCGCCTGCATGATCGTGCGCACATCCGCAAAATCCAGATTGATTAATCCACGAACTGTAATCAATTCGGTGATCGCCCGCACACCGTTGTGGAGCACCTCGTCCGCCATGTAAAACGCTTGAAGAAATGACACGTTGCCCTGACTGAGCGAAGCGACACGGTCATTGGGAACCACGATGAGGGTGTCCACATGTTTTTCAAGGGCCAGCATCCCATCCAGCGCGTTCTGCATCCGCTCGGGACCTTCGAAGCTGAATGGCAATGTGACGATTGCCACGGTAAGCGCACCGCAAGCGGCGGCTTCCTCGGCCACCACAGGACTTGCGCCTGTCCCCGTGCCACCGCCCAAACCCACGGTAAGAAACACCATGTCCGCACCGCGAAGAACCTCGCGGATTCGTTCGCGATCCGCGTCGGCGGCTTGCTGACCTGTGGTGGGAATCGCGCCCGAACCCAAACCCTTCGTCAGTTCACTCCCGATCTGAAGGCGTACCGCCGCCTTCGCGTCTTTGAGAACCTGTGCGTCCGTGTTGATCGAGATGAATTCAACGTCTGACATCCCGGCCGCGATCATGCGGTTCACCGCATTGCCGCCGCCACCGCCGATGCCGCAAACTTTGATGATCGCACGCTGATCAAAGGACTGAAATTCGTCTGTAATCGCAATACTCATGAGTCTATCTCCTCGAAAACCCCGTTGGGGAACCCATAGTAGCATCCCCCCCGTCGCCAACACAATACCCGCGAAGTCCAAAAACTGGGGCAAGGGGATGCCATATCCAACCTTTTGTTCCATCCCGTTCTCATGGCGAGATTTGGCGTTCCCGCTGATAGGTGCGCATGGCCGGACGCCCCGGAAACGCCGGGGGCTTTGGCATGGCGGGGCGCGGTGCTCCCGACGATTCACCGGCGGGATTGAGCGCGGGCATGGGCGGCATGGGCGGTGGCGCAGGAATCAGCGGTTGGAAAGACGCGCATCCCTGGAGCGGCGGGGGGGCTTCCGGGGGTGGCCACGCGCCGTTTTGAATGGCAAGTACTTTCTGGGCCACCGACTGCGCCGCAGGCACGTCCTTCTTGTCCATCGAGTGGAGATACCGATAGTAATGCGCGCCAAGTTCCGGGGTTCGACGCACCACCCCGTGCCAGTATCGAATCCAGTCCCGCGCATGGGGATCCTGCGCGAGTGCCAAATTGCGCTTGTGCCATACCTCGAAATCGGGCGGACACGCCATGAATTGCGTCGCCAATTGCCGGTACGCTCCCCCGCTGCGCTGATCGAACTCCCCAAGTTTGGACAGCCACGGTTGCACATCGGTCGAAAAAGAGGGATTCTGCAGTATCTGCGTCACGCTGTTTTTCAGGTCGCCCAGCAACTGCGGATTTTGTTTCGCGATATCCATCAGTGGCTGCAAGGCTTTGGGAAGCCCGCCACCTTGCAGGTTCTTTTCGAGAAAGGGAAGCGCAGCCTCCGGCGATGATCGCAGAAACTCGATTGAGGATGAAAAATCCACGCCCGCGCTTCGCTGCCCAAATTCGGTGTGCTGCAATTGTTCCAGCGACTGCCGAAGCGCAGGGTTGCCGGACAATGCGCCGTAGAAACTGTCAAAACGCCCCTGCGCCTCGGGGTCGTTCAACAGCCCCTCATCAAACGCGTGCGCGGCCGGGCGAAACCGCTCCGAGGCAAGCAGACCCGTCCAATCGGATTCAGGAACACCAATAGTGGGGTTTCCGGCGACCAATCCCCGATATCCCTCGTTCAATCGGTTGAGTTCCGGGTGCGCGGCAAGAAATTTCTCCACAGGCATCACAGGACGCGGGGCGTTCGTTTCCGGGGCGGGGCGCGGGATTTCGCCCGGACTCTCGATGCCCAGAAGACCGTAAATCACGAGCGCACACACCAGTTTCATGCGAGTCTCAACTCCGCGGCCAAATCCAGTACGGTAAATCGGTTACGCAGGTACCGAGCGCGCACAGTCGCACGGAGGTATTCTTCCACAGGCGCGGACAGCGCCTCGGGGCTTACCGCCCCCCCGGATTCCCGGATGCACTGCTCGACAACGGCGGACGACAGCAGGTCACCCGCCAGTTGCGTGCGCAGCTCCGGCAAGCGCTGTAGAACAGCAGCCAGCTCCGCCCGAAGCGCAACGTCATCCAACCGCTTTTGACGCCACTGCCCCAGGACTTCAGCACCCACCTCCGTACCCCAATCTTCCATTATCCACCCCTCGACCATCTCCTCCGAAAGTTGCGCCGCCACGCAGGCGTCGATGTCAATATCACTCGGTTCCGTGCCGAGAATGGCCTCCCACAAACGCAGGGTGTGCAGGGTGCCCACGCCCACCTGCGCCCCGTGCAGATCACATGGCGTGCCATACAAGCCATGTTTCATGTCCAGATAGTGCGAGATGAGGTGTTCGCCGCCCGAGGCCGGGGCCGAGGATCCCGCGACGACCATGCCAAAACCCGACAAGAGCATCGCCTCAAGCACAAAGCGCACGGCATCCGCTTCACCCCGCCCAATGGCCGGTGCCTTCTCCAGCAACTGCTCCTGGATCCCTTCGTTAAACTCGCGTGGACGATGACAATAGTAGGCCCCGCGCAGCAGATGCGAGGCGTGCCAATCCGAGGCCGACGAGCATTTCGAGAGAAAATCCGCCACCCCGGCCGCAGTCATGCGTTGTGGTGCCGTTGCGGCCACCACGGGATCCGCAAAAATCCCCGTGGCCGGACGGCACGGCAGCGTGCGCTTCAGACCGCGAACCTTTAACGCGGTAATCCCCGAACTGTAACCATTCATCGACGCCGCTGTTGGAAACAACAACACAGGCTTGCCCTGTTCGGAACCGGCAGCCTTGGCCAAGTCGGAGACCGTGCCCGATCCGACCGCCACATAAAAATCAGCCTCCACGCCGCAACGCGCCACTTCCTGCGCACGCTCTTCGGTGGCCTCCAAACCGGCGGCAGCATATATGCGCTCCGTGATTTGCTTGCCCGCATCGCACAAGGCGCGCCCCACCGCTTCCCCTCCGGCGGCGTGGGTGTTTTCATCGGCAACCAGCAATCCCCGAGTGCCACACCGGCCACGGGCAAAGCTCGCCAGACGCGCAGCCGCCTCTTCACCGATATAGCATGTTTCGATGGGCAACGCGTGGCGTTCACCGCACACGCAATCAAAGACCGTTCCCAAACTGTGCCATCCCAATCGTTCTGTCATTCCTTGGGCCTCGAAGATTCTATGCGCTTAAGTTTCCGCCACAACGTGTTCCGCCCCACACCGAGTATCCGCGCCGCCTTGGCCTGATTCCCCCGACAGGCCCGCAAAGTTCGGAGAATATGCTGCGCTTCCGCCTCCTCCAAAGAAATCAGGGGCTCTTCAACCGGTTCAGGGGCTGAACCCCAAGATTCCAGCGCCCGTTTCACCATCAGCGGAGCCTCACCGGGCTGAAAAGGTAAAAAAATGTACCCGTAAGCACCCCTTCGCATGACCTGCACCGCCGCATCCACCTGCGAAGCCGTTGCCAGCATCAACACCGGCAAATCACGCACCCGCGCGACTCCACGGGAACCGGGCTCCGTGATCAGCACCTCCCCATCTTTCGACACCACCCGATGCCCCTCCACCTCCAGCATGGCCTTGAGCGTCATCGCATGAATGCGATCCGAGATATCCAGTTCAATGCGTGCCATATCGATACGGCCTTCCTGTTGCGCTGTACATACTGTACCGACATGAGCAGTCAGGTTTCACCTTCATCCCAGCACGCCAAATGGGGGATCCGCTCTATGGAGTACGGCGACCCAAATCACCGACTAGGCCCCCCTCAACAAAAGATAACCGGACCGGCCATCCTTGGCCGGTCCGGTTGAACCAAAGGGCATCCTTGCCCGATTGGCTGGGGTGAACTACGCTAAATAATTCAGTACCGCGTCCCCGGCGTTGCCGGTGCGACCGTTTATCGTTCGATACGAAGCGGCCTGGGCTATCCGGTTTCCACCGGAAGCGTGCTGATCGACTTGGAGGTATTGAAGGCTGATAGACTCAATGCCCGCTGCGGACAGGGAAATGAGTTCGCCCTTGTCTGTCTTGCCATTGCCGTTGTCCCGAAACAAGAGCAAGTCGGCAAAACCTTGGTCTTTCTGATCAATCCGGCCGTCCGCATTGCTGTCGAGCTTACGGAGTTCTTCATAGCCATTGGCCGCGCCATTCTGGTCGCCGAACAGTTCTTTTCCGCTGTTGATGATCCCGTCACGGTTTCGATCCAGCGCAAGAAAAGCATCCCCGCCCTTTACGAACGCAGTCTTTACCGCCTGGCCAGAACCGGTAATATCGAAGATCGCCCCATCGGAATAGTGGCTCAGTTCCAGGCCATCCCCATCAAGATCCAGCATGACCGGATCCGACTGCTGAACCTGCTGTCCCACTATGGCCACTTTACCCTCAAAGGAGAAGGAAAATTCCATCTGCACCTCCACAGAGGTATTCTGGGTCGTTCCGGTCTTTGCAGTTTGCCCGGGCGCATTACCGAGATTGCCGATCTGCTGCAGAAAATCGTTCACCATCTTCTGGAACTTGGTGGCAAAATCCTGCGCTTTGGATGTGTCCCACGTGCCGTCGAACTGTGTCATGAATTGGTCGAAGAAGGCTTGGGCCCTGTCCATCAGCTTATGGCTGAGGTCAATGAGCGAGTCGAAAATCTTGGGCATCCCCTTCAGTCCGTCCGAGGCCGTGGCAAACCCGTTCAAGGCCGCGCCCGACACGTTCAGCTTCATGTCGAAACGGGTGGCCACCTGCTGACTCAATTCGAGGTAGGATTTCTGCTGGCTGCCCTTGAGCCCTTGGGCCACCGCCTCGGTTCGCTGCTGAAATCGGGAAAGTTGCTCCGAGTGCAGTTCCGCCACGAAGGCGAAATCCGTTTGCTGGGCCGTATCTTGCGTTTCAGTGTTTCCAGCCGCAGCCACCTCCTGCATCTTGGCCACAAGTGAAAAACTCTCGGCCCGACTGCTGTAGAAGGAGGACTCTACAAGGCTGGTCTGATCACCCGGGCTGGACTGGGCAAGCTGGAACACGTCCGTGGGGGTGGACGAATCCACAGCCGTGTTTTCGGTGGCCGTGGCCACCCTCCCGCTGCCTGAAGGGGGCGTCAGCGCCTCCATTAATTGGCGAAACAGAGGATTTTCGACGCCTTGAGGCAAGGCTATCGCCGTAGTACCCATAATCGTTCTCCCGAAGCACCGGTAAAGGTGGAAATCCGTCGCATCTCATTTATCGGCATTTCTTCGAAGAACTTTATCTGCTGGATGGTCTGGGACAGACCAATAAAAATCCGTCCGACCGCATGAAAGCGGTCGGACGGATAAGATTTACTGTAGGAGTGCTACTTCGCAGCGTTTGCGGCGTTCGCGGCTACGGCGGCGACACGACGGGCACCGGTGGTGCCGCGCGGGGCCTTCTGGAATTTTCCAGCCTTGATGTAACGGGCGCACACCTTCACCTTGCGCACGCGGCCGTTTTCGTCGACGATGCGGATGGTCTGGAGATTCGGTTTCCAGCGACGCTTGGTGATGCCGGTTACGTTCTGACCGATACCGCCTTCGCGCTTGGCTTTACCGCGACGCACAATCTTGTGGCCGGTGTGCGGACGCTTACCGCTATATTCACATACATTCGACATGGCTTTCCTCGCTCCTGAATCCGTTACGGCACTTGGCGCGCCCTGGGTTTTCTATGGAAGGCGTGTTATAATCGCGCTACGAAGGTGGAATTATACCCAATGAACAGGCAAAATGCAAGCCCGTGATGTCGGGTGGCGTATCATTCCAGCACGGTGGTTCCCCCGGAAAGGCTTCCATGTTTCAATACCGATACTTGATGGTTTGGGTTTCCTGCCTCGCAGTGACGGGCTGCGCCCACTTGGGCCAGCGCTTTGAGCAGGGTGCCCTGCCCGAGGGCGCGCCTTCGGTGGACACCATTCTGACCGGACTGGCCGACAATGAAGCCCATATTGAGCATTTTCTCGCCAAGGGTAAATTCCTGCTGAAAACCCCGGAACTGGACGCCGTCTATTCGCTCCCGCAAAGCAGCATTGCCTTCCGTCGTCCTGCCGACTTGTACGTCGAAGGGCGCAAGTATACCGCCCCGGTACTGCGGCTCACCTGCTCCGAGGAAGAGTTCCTCATTGAGCTGCCGACAGAAAAACAATATGTGCACCGCAGCAAGGGAGCATCTCTGCCCGGCGTCTCCTTCACCGTCACACCCCTCGACGTTGCGCAGGAAATGTTCCTCCCTGAAGGCTGGGCTACCCTGCCCGCAAACCGGGTTCGCATTGAGCAATTCGACCCCAAGGAGAACACCGCAGTCCTCCTCATTCTCTCCAAGGGACTGCACAAACAACCCCTTCGCCGACTCTGGATCCAGGGCGCACCGTGGGTCGTTACCCGCAACGAGCGGCTCGACCCCAAGACCGGCGCCTGTGTCGCCCAAACCACCAAGTCTGATTACCGCGTGGAAAACGGGGTCCGTTTTCCCGCCGTCATCGAATCAAAGTTCCCCGAACAAAACGCTGAAATGCGCCTTGAGCTGCGCAGCTTTGATCTCTCGCGTGTTCCCGAAGCTGAAGAATTCAATATCGGTGCGAAGGTCGACGATCTTCGCGCCCGCAAATATGAAGAGGTTGAGTACCGCACGGAAGGAAATAAGTGAAAACGCCCATTTCAGATTATGATGCCAAGGGTATGGCCGAACTGTTGAAAATTGAACCCTACAAGGCCCGCCAGATCTTTCGGTGGCTCCACAACAAGCATGTCTTCGATTTTCAAGCCATGACCGACCTGCCCAAACCGCTGCGTGAACGCCTCGAAGCGGACTATCTGCCGACCCAGCTCCAAACCATCACCACCCACCAGACGCCCCGAACCCAAAAGACGCTCTTCCGCCTGCAGGACGGTGAAACCGTGGAATCCGTGCTCATCCGGGATCGGGAACGGGTCACCATCTGTGTTTCTTCCCAAGCCGGATGTCCCTTGGGTTGCACCTTCTGCGCCACCGGTCAGTCCGGTTTCGCTAGGAGCCTCACCCCCGGAGAAATCGCGGAACAGGTGCTCCACCTGCTCGCCAACGAGGAACTCGGCGACCGCACCCCGAACATTGTCTACATGGGCATGGGCGAGCCGTTTCTCAATTATAATGCTGTCATGGCCAGCATCCGCCTCCTCATGGATTCCAACGGGCAGGGGATTGGCGCGCGTAAAATCACAATTTCCACCGTTGGAGAAGTCCCCGGCATCGAGCAATTCGCCAAGGAAGACTGGCAGGTG
>CAIZGN010000178.1 GCA_903932505.1 Candidatus Hydrogenedentota bacterium | reverse complement strand
GATTCGTTTTGAATCTATAGGGATTCCGTTACTGCGGGGCTATACCCAGATGTGGGCCTTCGATTTTTGCTGTCAAATACACACCTAATCCGACGCATTATCGATAATGTGTAACTGTTTTTTTGTGAATCACTTGCGGTGCTTATAGAATCGTTTATGCGTGTCTATTATGATTGGTTTTCAGTGGTATTGCGGCAGTGGTTTATTTTAGAGCAGTTGGATATTTCCCCCTGATTGTTCGCAGGGATCCCGTAAAATCCCCTATCTGTAATTTGCATAATATAGATTATCAGACATTGCGTGTGGGGTGTTTGGCGGGCTTGGATTGCCCTATTGGTGTGTCCGCCGGTGTTTGGAATGCCCGGATTGGTCTGGGCGCGTCCGGCCTGAAACGTCGATGCTTGCCCCCCCGACTTCCCCCTTGAAGCTACTCCAGGGCTTGGGCGGACAAGGCGTGCAGGCGGTCGGTCAAGGCGCTGAGCGCGAGCATCAGCTCCTTCTGGTCCCGCTCATTTTCCTGTCGGATTTGGTGCAGCTCGACGAGATAATCAAAGGCCGCGCGGATGGCAAATGCCTGGGTGTCCACCCGCTCCGCCTCCTCTTCGATGGTCGCCAGGCGCTCACTCAACTGAGCTACCAGTGCCTCGGTGACGGCCTGGCTTTCGATGACCGGCACGGTGATCGGCACCTTGTGGATGCGTACGTTCATGGACTTTGGCAGTTCGCGGATCATGGCTGCAGGGATTCCGACAGGGCTTTGGTATACCCCAGCACCCGGTTCAGGCGTTCATTGAGTTCAGTCTGAACGGTCCTCAACGAGTCGTTTTCCGCTTGCAGCACCTCGTAGTCTTTTTGGGCGTGCTGCAGAACCGTCGTCTCCTTGGCGCTTTTCCAAAGCTGCTTCTGGAGGTCGTCCCGGGCGGCTTCCTGCTTCTGCGCGAAGTCGCGGGTCTTCTTCAGCGCGATTTCCAGCTGGTCAATCGCGCCGCTGATCTGGCTGAGTTGGGCTTGAACGATTCGGTTCATCGCAGGGTTGCTCCAAAGTCTTTTTGGAGTCTTTTCTGTATATTTTCTGTCTGTTTTTGTATTATTGAGTCGGTTAATGTCTGAGTTTCGGATTGAAACACAAAGCTGAGGGCAATACTCTTCTTGTTGGCGTCCACTTGCTTGCCGATGTAGATATCGAAAATATCCGCCTCACGCAACAGGGGGCCACCGGCTTGCTGCGCGGCCTTGAGAATCTCTCCAGCGGGCACATTCCGGTCGACCAGAATGGCCAAGTCCCGGAGTACGGGCGGAAAACCGGGGATGGCGGAGAAAGTCCGGCCTGCCTTCTCGCGGCCAAGGAGCAGGTCGAGTTCGACTTCCGCGAGGAAGATTTCGGACTCAATATCGTAGCCTCTGAGGAGGTTGGCTCGCACTTGGCCGCACCATCCCACGGGGGTGGTCGAAGCGAGCAGTTGGGCGGTTTGCCCGGGGCGCATGGGACCGAAAGTCCCGGCCTCGAAGCGGACATTGGCCCCCAGGAAATCGAAGACGGTTTCGAGGATACCCTTGAGGTCGAAGATTCCCACGGGAGTCTGGGGACGGCCCCAGTGCTTGGGTTCGAGGCTTCCGGCGAGGAGGATGGCCAAGCGCTGGCGCTGGGTTGGCAGACCCTCTTCCGGGAGGTAGACCGGACCGACTTCGAAGACCGCCATGGACGAGCGACCGTGTCGAACGTTATGGGCGGCGTTGGCCAGGATACCGGGGATGAGCGACGAGCGCATGGTGGCCTGTTTTTCGGACAGGGGGTTTTCGAGGGTCACCATGTCTCCGCAGGTGTCCTGCAGGCCCGCCTTCTGGACGGCCTCCGGCGAGGAGAAGGTCCAGTTGTAAAGTTCGGTGAGCCCCTCCCCCGCGAGGAATCGGCGCAGGGCGCGAATCCTGGTTTCCTGGGGTGCAAGGACCGTTTCCGAGGGCTGGATGTGCGGGAGCACAGTGGGAATGTTTTCGTAGTTGAACAGGCGGGCGACCTCCTCCACGAGATCCTCTTCCAGGGTGACATCGTTCCGCCAAGAAGGAATTCGAAAGAGCACGGAGGTATCATCCCCCCCCTGCGCCTGAAATCCGAGACTCGCCAAGTGCTGGCGCTGTATGTCGGGCGCGATTTCAGCGCCGAGAATCTGGTTGCAGCGGGCATAGCGCAGGCGGACTTCCCGGACGGGTGCCGGGGTTGGATAGGCGTCAAGGGCACCGGAAAGCACCTCGGCTCCGGCGATTTCCTGCATGAGTTGGGCGGCCCGGTCGATGGCGTATCGGGCCATTTCGGGATCGGCACCCCTTTGGAAGTGCTGAGAGGCCTCGGTGATGAGTCCAAGGGCGCGCGAGGTGCGCCGGACGGAAATGGGATGGAAGACGGCGCTTTCGAGCAGAATGGTGGCCGTGCCCTCCCCCACTTCACTTTCCGCCCCGCCCATGACCCCGGCCACCGCCTGGGGCCGCTGCGCATCGGCGATCACCAGCATCTCCGGTTGAAGGGAACGGAGCGTTCCGTCCAGAGTGTTGATGGTCTCCCCCGCGCTGGCGCGGCGCACCACGACCTGATGCCCGGCGAGTTTTTCACAGTCGAAGGCATGGAGCGGGTGTCCGGTCTCGAGCAGGACGTAATTGGTGATGTCGACAATATTATTGATGGGTCGCTGACCCGCCGCGATAAGGCGCTCGGCCAGCCATTGGGGCGATGGTTCCACTTTGGCGTTTTTGAGGACGCGTCCGATATATCGCGGACAAAGTTCGTTGGCCTCGATGGTGACCGAAGCGACGGCACTGGCCGCCTCGCCGGATTCTTTGAGGTCGAGCGCGGGGATTCGGCAGGTCTTCCCGTAGAGGGCGGCAAGTTCCCGGGCGACCCCAATCATGGAGGCCCAGTCGCCCCGGTTCGGAATGACCTCAATTTCGAAGACGACATCGCCGATGCCCAGCGCGTCCTTGATGTCCTGCCCGATGGTCATGTCCGGATCCAGAATCATGAGACCGCCGTGGTCCTCGCTGATGCCGAGTTCCCGGGCGGAACACATCATGCCGCAGGATTCGATGCCGCGCATTTTTCGGCGTTCGATCTTGAAACCGCCGGGCAGGGTGGCCCCGAGGAGGGCGGTGGGCACCTTGTCCCCCACTTTCATGTTTTTCGCCCCGCAGACGATCTGCTCCGGTTGTTCGCGACCGGCGTTGGTGCGACAGACCACCAGCTTGTCGGCATCGGGATGAGGCTCGATGGAGAGGATTTGTCCGACGACGATATGGTCGATGTCTCCCCCCACTTGCTCGATGGATTCGATTTCGAGGCCAAGCATGGTCATTTGCTTGGCGAGTTCCTCGGGGGTGACGTCGATGTCGACGTAATCTTTAAGCCATTTCAGGGATATTTTCATGATCAGAATTGCTCCAGGAATCGCAGGTCGTTTTCGTAAAGATGGGTGATGCTGGGGATGGCATGCCGGAGCATGGCGATCCGGTCGACCCCCAAGCCAAAGGCGAACCCGGTGTATTTTTCGGAGTCATAGCCCGCGTGGCGGAAGACATTGGGATGCACCATGCCACAGCCCAGTACTTCAAGCCAGCCGGAATGCTTGCAAACGCGGCAACCCTTGCCCTGACAGACGGTGCAGGACACGTCCATCTCCGCAGAGGGCTCTGTGAAGGGGAAGAAATGGGGACGGAACCTGATTTTGGCGGTTTTCCCGAAAAATCGGTGGACAAAGAGCATCAGCGTGCCCTTCAATTCGGCGAAACTCACCCGCTCATCCACCAACAGCCCCTCAATCTGGTAGAACATGGGGCTGTGGCTCGCGTCATTGTCAACGCGATAGACCCGACCGGGGACGACCACGGCGACCGGGGGCTGCATCTTCTCCATCACCCGCATCTGAACCGGCGAGGTGTGCGTACGCAGAACCACGCCGGGCTTCACGAAGAAAGTGTCGTGCGAATCGCGCGCGGGGTGATCCGCCGGGATATTCAGACTCTCAAAATTGTAGTACTCAGTTTCGATATCCGGTCCAGTGGCTGTCTGGAAACCCAGCTCGAAGAAGATGCTCAGGATTTCCTCGGTCACCTGATTGATGACATGGATGTGCCCCTCGGAACGGCGCCGGCTCGGCAGCGAAAAATCCGCCGGTTCCCCCTCGTTCGCGTCCGACACGGCTTCGAGTTCTGCCTTGCGCGCGTCAATGGCCTCAGAAAGGGATTGCTTCACCTGATTGGCCGCTTGCCCCATCGCGGGCCGTTCCGCCTCCGGCACTTGGCTCAGACCACGGAGAATCTCCGTGATTTTTCCCTTGCGCCCGAGATAGTGAACCCGGGCCTCTTCCAGCGATTGTGCGGACGAGGCCAGCTGAATCTGTTCGAGGGCGTCCTTGGCAAACGCCTCGAGTTCGTCTTTCATGATGACTCCTTTGTCTCCGGTTATCCTCTCCCCGCTTTCCCGAAGAATAAGCGACTGGTCATGCCGCGCTGGGAAGCAAGAGATACCCGCAAATCATACCCGAAAAGGGCATGGTGCGTCCAAATCATTGGAAGGTTGCCCCAGGGGAGGCGAAATACTCGTCTTTCGAATCTGTGCCGGGGTGGCGTGTGATTTTTCTTCACCACAGAGGCACAGAGGCCACGGAGTGAGCGTACGACACTTGTCTTGCCGGGAATCATTTTTCATCCTCTGGAATCGAGCAAATTCTGAGTCTTGGGTGTTCAAAAAATACGCTTTGATTGCTTGGATGATGCAGGATTTTTTGCGTGTCCTCAATTTTTCTTTCGCTATAGCGCTGGATTGCTGAGGAAATGGACAGATCGATGGCGGTGATTGATTCTGGCGCGATTCTTGCTTGTATTTTGGGAAAAAATGAGTGTAACAGTGGCAAGCCCTGATGAACGGGGCAAGGAGGACGGGTAGGTATGGGTACTGTTAAGCGTCAAACGGGTTCAGCGAAAAAAGGGGGTTCACCCTCAAAGGTCTCGGGTTCTTCGGAAAATGAGGCCTTCCATTCAAACGATGAGATCTTGACGGCGGCCACGGTGGTTTTCGGTATGCGGAAGGGGCTGGTCCGGTTGGATCCGAAGGGGCCTGAATACGTGGCGCAGCACAAGGCGGAACGGGGCCTTACGCGGCTCTGGCATGCGAGCGTTGACGCAGGGCCGTCGACGGTGCCGCTGCTGGAAGTCATGCGGAAGCACCGACTGAGCCACATGGAGCGGGAAATCCTTGCGGCGCTTCTGATGGACAAGTTGGGGCTTCTGGACTCGCGCATCCGGGAGGTGGCGGACGTTCTTCGCGTGCTCTTGGTGGCCCCACCCCATATGATGCGAGCCCTGCGCTACCTTTCGGAGCAGGGCAAGCTCTATCGTGGCGGACTGTTTTACTTCGAGGATCTTGATGAGGAGGTTTGTGAACGAAAGTTGTGCGTGGACCCCAATCTCTTGGACCGCGTACTGCACGGGGATTCGGTGGCCCCCGCAGCGCTTTCGGTACGGAAGGAAAAGGATCTGTTCGTGGCTTTGGGCCGGTTGACCCAAATCATGCAACAAAAGAGCGACAAACTGGCCGAGATTCAGCGGGGGAACAGCAATCGAAGCCAGTTCCTTCGGTACGCGAGGCGTCAAAAGGCGTTTCTGGAGCAACTGGACCGTATGCTGGATTTGCATCCGAAGTGGTCGCTGGCGAAGGTGCGCAAGGATATGTCCTCGGAGCCTGACTGGATGATGCTGCTGGCCTTGGTGGGCAAGACGATGGAGCATATTGACGCCAACGACCGGCTTTTCTCGGGGGCGGGTCTGGCCCGGGTGGTGTGTCGCAAGCGGGAGGAGTTTTCAGCAGGTTTGGCCCGGCTTGTGTCCACTGCGCCGCTGTTGCAGAAGGGATACGTTCAGCTCTGTGCCGGGGATATACTCCCGTTCCAGGAAAGCCCGGATGGCATCAAGCATGCCGAGTTTGAACTGACGGACGATGCCTTGCAGAAGCTGGGATTGGAAGAGACGCGGCGGGAGGCGTTCAAGAAAGTCGCGGGGCTTCGCAGTGCCCAAGTCAAGCTCTCTGACCTGGTGCTGTCCGCAGAGACGAGCGCGGGTATCCAGCTGGCACTGAGTCACGCGCAGAAGTCGGAAGTGCTGATGAAGCAGTGGGGTTTGGGCGAGGTCTTTTCTTATGGCAAGGGCGCCACGATGTTGTTCTACGGGCCTCCGGGCACGGGCAAAACGGCGACCGCTGAGGCCATCGCCCATGAACTCAACAAACCGCTGCTCGTGGTGGACTACTCGAAGGTTCAGAATTGTCTGGTGGGGCAAACGGAAAAGAACATAGCCAGCACCTTCCGTCGCGCCCGGCAACATAATGCAGTTCTCTTCTGGGACGAGGCGGACGCGATGTTCTCCGACCGTGATAAGTCGGGAACCGCGTGGGAAGTGCGGGATGTGAATGTGCTCTTGCAGGAAATCGAGCGATTCGATGGCGTGTGCATCCTTGCGACAAACCGGAAACTGACCCTGGACAAGGCACTGGAGCGCCGGATCACGGCAAAGGTGGAGTTTCCCCGACCGGACCACAACATCCGCAAAGGGATTTGGAAAAGACTGATTCCCTCGACACTGCCGGTGGCTGCGGATGTGGACTTCGCCTCGTTGGCTGCCTTTGACCTGTCCGGCGGGGAAATCAAAAATGTGGTGCTGAATGCAGCCCGTCAGGCGGTTGCGCGAGGGACATCAGGCCCGGTGACCCCGCAGGATTTCGAGAAGGCAGTGGAAATGGAAACGCGGCAGGGTTGGTCCGGCTCCAATCGCGGGCCTGTCGGATTTGTGTGAGGCGCGCGTGGAGATGAACACAATGTTTGATTTCAGCGATGGACGATTTGCGCGACACCGGGATGAGGCGACCTTTGTGCGGCTCTGGCCCAATCCGGTGGCCCTACGGAAAAAAGAGGGTGGGGATTGGCAGGAGGACCACAATGTCTGGATTGACCTGAATGTGTCGAACCTAAAGATGATGTACGAAAGAATTCAGGCCGAATGCTGCCTTGAGGATCGTGAAACCTTGCGGTCTTTGGCGCAGGGACAGGAGTTTTTCCCGTGGCACGAGCATTCGGCGAAGGTAAAGTATTGGATAGCCCTCGGGAAACGGATACGAGAACGTCAGGAGATTATCCGGGCCATCCCTGAACCAATTGTGGAGGCCATAGGGAAATATCCCACGCACCAGTACACGCTTCTCCGCTTTGTGTCGCGCTTTCCTGAAGCGCTTGACCTGATCAACACGAGTCCGTTGCTGGGTTTCATGCTGGCCACGCATTCCGATTGGCGTTATGGTGAAAAGGTGGAAGAATTTGAGGCGGTGCCATCGCTGCTGGGGCTGCCGCGCCGACAGATTCTGAGCGCACTTGGTTTTCCGGGCGCGACGGAATCGATGGTCCACACGGTGGGTCGCGTGGTGCATGGTGCCTGCAGTGCGGAATGCATCGGAATGCTTTCCGGTATTTTTTCCGACGAGGCCATCTCGCGTCGCATACGTTTCGTCAAGCACATCAATACCGGGGTACTCACGCTGCTTTTTTACCCCGAATTGGCGCGTCGGGTAAGCAACCGTTTTTTGGCGGAAATCTCTGAGAGCCGGGGCGAAAATACACGCGCGGACGCTGCCAAGTTCCTGATGCGCCATGCGGACGACCTCAGGAAGACGGATGGTGTCTTGCCTCG
>CAIZGN010000177.1 GCA_903932505.1 Candidatus Hydrogenedentota bacterium | reverse complement strand
CTGTCGCCAACGTAGTTCTGATGCGGGGCGGCGGCGTGGTCGAAGAGAATGGACGACTTGATTTCGCTGCCCTGTCCCACCCGGCAGCCGTTTCCGATGGCGGAATAGGGGCGAATCCAGCAGTTCGGGCCGATGATGCAATCCTTGCCGATATGCACTGGGCCTTCAATAACCGCCCCTGCCTTTACCACCGTGCCGGCCCCGATAAAAATCGGTCCGGAAAGCGTGGCTTGTGGGCTGACCTCCCCCTCAATACCTTCGACAAAGAAATGATCCATCCAGTAGGCGGTGGCATCCAACAATTTCCAGGGATACCCGATCGGCAGCCAATAACCCTCCGCAGTGACCACGCGGAAATCGTCCTCGTCCGCCAATTGCTGGATAGCCGAGGTGATTTCAATTTCACCCCGTTCCGAACGTGGGGTTTCCCGAAGCACGCGGAAGACCTCGGGGGTAAACACATAGGCACCGATGTTTGCCAGCTTGGAGAAGATCTCCTTGGGCTTTTCCACCAAGCGAATGACCCGGCCTTCGGGCGTAGTTTCATAAATGCCGAAGAGGGAGGGATCCTCGATAATCATGACCAGCGCGGCCTGACCGGCTTGGGACAGACGGGCCAAATCCGCCGCCGCATAGAGGTCATCGCCGTTCATGGCCAGGAAAGGCTCATCAATATATCGGGCACACTGCAATATGGCGTGACCTGTCCCCAATCGTTCCGTTTGCTCGACGTATTCGATGGACAATCGACCATAGGCCGAACCGAAGCGTTCGCGAATCATTTCCGAACGATATCCCACCACCAGCACCACACCATCCACCGAGGGAGGCAGGGCATCAAGCTGGTGTTCGAGAATTGTTTTGTTCGCCACAGGGAGAAGGGGCTTGGGGCGGGTCAAGGTGAGCGGGTAGGTGCGCGTGGACTGACCCGCCGCCATGATAACTGCTTTCATGCGTGTAATCCTTTCCGAAAATAACCGGGGAAGAGGCTATGGTAGCGCACTGCGTAACGAAAAAGGAAAAGATACCCTCATCGTAGTTTTCATGAACGGCCAGGCTGGTCTCCCCAGACCCCGGCGATGGGGGTATGGCATTCGGGGCATTGGTCGCCTTGCATTCGGTTGGCGAGTATGTGGAAGCCCTGGCGTTCGATGATCCGGGCCTTGCAGTGGGGGCAGTAGGTGTGCTCTAGCCCGGCGACGCGGCCGGGTCGGTTACCCGCATAGACATGGTGCAGTCCGGCTTGGCGGCCCGCTTCGCAGGCGCGTTCCAAATCTTCGGGATGAGTGGGGCGGGGACCGGTCATCTGGTAATCGGGGTGAAAGGCCGTCACATGCCAGGGAATGTCCCGTCTAATCCCGGCCAGGAATTCCGCCATCTGGCGCAATTCTTCTTCCCCGTCGTTGAATCCCGGCACGATGAGGGTCACTATCTCCACCCAGAAATCCATGGCTATTGCGCGTTGGATGGTGTCCAGCACATTTTGCAGTGGACAACCCAGTTTCCGGTAATTCGCATCCTGAAAGGATTTGAGGTCAATCTTGAAGAGGCGCGTACAGGGTCGGAGGTATTCCATGACCTCGGGGGAGGCATTCCCGTTGCTGACGTAGCCGCATTCGAGGCCTTCCGCGTTTGCCAGTTGAAAGACCTCCATCGCCCATTCCGAGGTGATGAGCGGCTCGTTGTAGGTGCTCACGATGGCGGGTGCGCCGGATTTGAGGGCCAAAGCGACGATTTGTTCGGCGGTACAGGGGTGCGGGTGGGCGATGGCCTCGTCGTTTCGCAAAACTTGGCTGCTGACCCAGTTTTGGCAGTAGGCACAGTGCAGATTGCATCCCAGCATGCCAAAGGACAGTGCTTCGCAGCCGGGGTAGACGTGGTAAAAGGGCTTTTTTTCGATAGGGTCGGCCTGGAGTCCGGCCACATAACCACCCGGCACCCGCAACATGCCCTCTTCATTGAAGCGCACCTGACAGAGGCCTGCGTGGCCGTTCTGGATGAGGCAGCGGTTCCCGCAGGCGACACAGCGCACAGCGTTTTCGCCTTCCGGCAAGGCCAAATCGGAGCCAGCCAGCCGGGTATGATGGCGCAGCAGGTTTTGCAGTGTTGTGGGCATTTGGAAGCAATTCTCCCTTGCTTCAATGTACCACACCCTGAAGCCCTTGGAAAACCGAGCTGTTGCTTAGCGGAAAGACCTATCCTTGGCGCGCAAATCCATGGTGTTTTGGCGTGTTCACCACGGGGGCGCATTGCTTCCCGTTTGCCGCATTGGCTATACTACGAACACAATTTGCGGACGCGTCCGGTTGTCGTCTTTAAGTGGGCGTCAACCTACATGGGCGGCTTCGCGTACTAATTTACGCACCCATCTTCGCGGTGTTGATGGGAATGTCCAGTGTCGTCCTCATGGCGAGTACGGGGCGGAACGTCCGGTAACGAGGTTTGTATGGTTCGTGGTCTGCAAATACGGCGATCTTTTTTGATTCTGGACTTGGTTCTGGGGGGGCTGCTCCTCTATGTGGCCGTGCGGAATCTCTGGTTGACCGGGCCCCCGGTGGGTTCCTTGGGCGAGTTGCCCGGGAATACGGAAGTGGCTGCCAACGTCGTGCCTTATGTGCCGGTGGTTGAATCGCGCAGTGCTTACGACTCCATCCTGCAGAGCGGGCTTTTCGGTGACGCAGGGCGCTGGAATCCCAATGCCGCGCCAACCGTCCCGGTGGAAGCTCCAAAACCTGCGGAGGAGCCCATTCTTGCCAACACGCAGCTGCGCCTACTAGGTACGCTGGCACTCAAGCCGGGCGCGAAGGACGCTGCGGCCTTTATCGAAAATACGGCCGAACAACCCGGTGCGAAGGGTTATGTGGTGGGGGATACGGTAACTGCGGGTGTAACCCTGCTCGAGGTATTTCCAAGGCGCGTCATATTGCTGAACAAGAACGATGGCACGGAGAAAAAAGAGTATCTTTCGATGGAAGAGCCCGGCGAGGGCGAGAAGGCGTTGGCGGCGATGGGTTCGGGGGGGGCCGGCAAGCCTGGCGGCACGCCGCCGATACGCACCGCGAGCGCGGCCGGCAAGAAACCGGGCAAGGGGCAGCCACCCGCGAAGCCGGATGCTTCGGGGAAGATTCAGCTGAAATTATCCGAATTTCAGAAGGATTTGGAAGACAACTATGCGACCCTGCTGCAGGTGCGTCCCACGGAAAAGCGGGATGCGAAGGGCAATTTCGTCGGATTGACCGCCGCCGATATCAGTCAGTATCCGATAGCGTCTAAGCTGGGCTTTCAGGACAACGATGTCCTGCAGACCATCAATGGCGTACGGATTCAGAATGAGCAGCAGGTGATGGAAGTCATTCAACAGAATCAGGACGCGCGAAATTTCCAAATCGGAATCCTTCGCAATGGACAGCCCCAGACCTTAACGTATAATTTGAACCAGTAGCCCAGGTAGACCGGCTTGTTTCCCACCGATTGCGGGACAGGCAGCCGACGTGCGCACGAGCGCTGCGGAAGGACACGAAGTGATCACCAAGAAAAGTTGGATTGCGCTTTTGTTGTGCATGTTGTGCGGGTTTGTTGTTCCCCTGGCCGGGGCACAGGATGAGCCTCCGGCCGTGGAAGAAGCAGCCCCGGACGATGCACCGCCCCCCCCGCAGCCCCCCGAGCCTCCTGCGGAGGAAGCCCCCGCACCGGCACCTGTGCCAGCACCCGCTGCACCCAATACCCCTGAGGCCTCTCCGCCTCCGGCAGCGGTCGAGCAACCATCGTCACCCGTCCCCGGGGCCGGTGCCGAAGCGGTGAACCAAGGTGGAGCGGCCCAGCACGGTGTAGTTCGGCCGGGGGCCATGCCCGGTAAACCCGGTGCCCCAAACGGCTCGCGTCCTCCGCGCAACGTGGTGCGTCCCCGTCCGCCGATGACGCGCGGCGGTGCCAAGACGCCTGCGGTAACGAAGAATGCTGCGGCACCCGGTGGCCCACCGATGAGCCTCGAGGGCGAGGGTCTGGCGAATACACCGGTGGTCAGTGAAAAAGGGATTACGTTTGACTTTCAGGGCGTGGGGCTGATCGAGGTCATTCAGAAGGTGGCCGGACTGACCGGGAAAAACTTCGATGTGGATCCGAATGTTGCGGACACACCGGTGACGCTGATTACCCATAATGAGATTCCGGTCGAAATGGCGTATCAGGTGCTGGAGTCTATCTTGGCCACGCGAGGTTTTGCGCTGGTACCGACCTTGGACGGGCATCTCATCAAGGTGATTGCCACGGATCAGGCGCTGACTTCGGAAAAAAACCCGCTTCAGTTAAACTCCAAGAAGGTCGAAGGGCAAAGTTTTGACGACCTTTCAACCCATGTGTTTACCGTGGAATACGCGGACGCCACGGAACTGGCGACGGCACTGAAACTGCTGGGCAGCCCGCTCGCCCGCGTTGACACCTATGCGCCCACGAACACGCTCATCATCACCGACAGTGCGGACGGGTTGCGGCGCATGTTCTCGTTCCTTGATATTGCGGATGTGCCAGGTTTTGATTCCATCACGGAGATTTTCACGCTGGAATACTCCCGCGCGGAAATCCTGGCCTCCCAATTAGAACAGGTGCTGCTGGACACGGGCGCTGGCAAGAAGCCGGCCGCGCAAGCCGGGCCGACCAGGGTGCCGCGTCGTCCGCAGCGTGCCGGAACCCCGGCCCCGGGGCAATCCTCACCCCAAGTCATCGGAGCCAAGGAAAACACGCTCCGGATGGTGCCGGATGAGCGATTGAACGCGCTGATCGTGGTGGCGACCGAAGGGATGATGGAGCAGGTTCGCGACCTTATCGCGCGTCTGGACACGCCGACTCCGTCCGAGACCAACAACCTGCATGTGTACGAGCTCATGAACGCTGATGTCGAGAAAGTGGAAGAGGCGATTCGTCCGCTTGTGGGCGGTTCCTCATCGGCGGGGCGCTCCTCGCGGAGTACCACGCAGCGGGCAGGTCGTACAGGCGCGGCTCAGGGTGCGGCCGCCGGTCAGGCCCGACCGCAGCAAGCCCAAGGCGGCGGTGGTGCGGCTGCCGATGTACAGGCTTTTGAACAGCCGGTGTATGTGTCCCGCTACGAGCAGACCAATTCCCTCCTGGTGGTGGCGGCACCGCAGGATTACAAAGTGCTGGAGTCGTTCATCGCGCGGCTGGACGTGCCCCAACGGCAAGTACTGGTGGATGCAGTGGTGATGGATGTGACCATCGCAAACGACTACGCGGTTTCAGTGAATGCGGCGTCCATTTCCGGTAACGATGGTTTCGGGATGACCGACACGGGCAACCTGTCCACGTTGGCTTCGGGTCTGGCGACGTCCGCCACTGCGGCCAACACCATTGTGGCCGGGCCCAACGCGAGCCTGATGTTGGGCGTGTTGAATCAAGGGGCCGGTGGTGGCATGACAGCGGGTGTCTATGACGACATCACCGTCAAGGTCGCGGGATCGAAGGTGAAGCTGCCGTTTGTACCACTGTTATTCAAGGCGATTGAAACCGTGAGTGAGCTTGAAGTTCTGTCGCGTCCGAGTCTGTTGACGGCCGACAATGAAGAAGGATCGATTGTCGTGGGTCAGGAGGTGCCCTTTATTACCAACACCAGTCGGCCCGGTTCCACGACAGGTTCGGATACGGGTGGCTATGGGGGTTATGGCTATACCCGAATCCAGCGCGAGGAAGTCGGCGTGAAGCTGAAAGTGACGCCGCAGATCAGCGAAGGCGACAATTTGTTGTTGGAAATTGAGATTGAAGTCTCCGATGTGGCCAACCAGGGTGTTGGCGACGTGAACATTCTGGGGCCGACGACGAACAAGGCCTTGATGAAGAACAAGGTGCTGGTGAAGGATGGATCCACGGCGGTGCTGGCGGGTCTCATTCGTGATATTTCAGATCGCGGCCGCAAACAACCGCCCATTCTCGGGGATATACCGGGCTTGGGATGGATGTTCCGCAGCAAGACCAACAACCAGAAGAAGCGCAACATGGTGGTGCTGGTGACGCCGCATATCGTGAAAGAGAATGTGGACATGGACCGGGTCACCCGCGCCAAGGTTGAGGATTATCAGAATCAGAACATGGAGCAATTGTTCCAGCAGAGTTTCTTCCAGAAGGTGAAGATGAAGGCCAAGATGCGCAAGGATTACCGTCCGACCTCCGAACTGACCGACTCCCTGTTGCATGGTCGCGATGATGCTGCGTTCGACCGCGGCGAGATCAAGAGGTAATGCGCATGTCCCTTGCGCAAACACAACGTCTGGGCGAGATTCTGCTCGCGAAAGGTTTCGTGCACCTTGAACAGGTGGACGAGGCGATCGAACTGCAGAAGCTGCGGCCCAAGCGAGTGGGCGAGATTCTGCTCGACCTCGGCTATGTGGAGGAAGACCATATCCTTGAGGCTCTGGGCGAGCAGTTCAGCATGACCTTTGAGCCGGATATCGCCGCGCAGACCGATGCGGGGTTGATCACCAAGGTCCCCATCCACTTCATTCGCGAATATTACATGGTTCCCTTCCGGCAGAACGGGTCGGGCTTTGTGGTCGCGGTGAATGATCCGGTGCACCTGTCCGCTCTGGATGATTTGCGCCT
>CAIZGN010000176.1 GCA_903932505.1 Candidatus Hydrogenedentota bacterium | reverse complement strand
TGCATGTCCCCCCCTGTGGGTCGGGGAGCCCTGTTCTGCTAAACTTTTTCATGGCGGTTAGATCCCATGCTTGCAGGCCGGGTATATGCTGTGATGCGCAGTATCGGTTCATCCAAGCCCGAGCAAACCTGCCTTCAAACTGTTGCAGTTGTTAATGCCGTGCAATGAGAGGCATTATTTCATTGAACGAGGAGAAATGAATAATGCGAGCACCTGCTTTTGTTTGTGTCGTGGCGATTTTGCTGGATCTTGCTTCAAGCGCTTTTGCGGTGGAGGCACGGCCATCCTTATCGCTTGATGGGGCGTGGACATTCCGGATGGATCCCCAGAATATCGGGGAAACGGAAGAATGGTATTCGGATGGGACTTTTTTTTCGGATAGCATCAAGGTGCCGGGTGCTTGGGATGCGCAGGGTTATGGCGAGGAAACCGAAAAACTCCAGCACAGCTTTATTGGAAAAGGGTGGTATAAGCGGGAAGTCGAAATTCCGGCTGATTGGGAAAATCGCCCGCTTTTTCTTTGCTTTGGCGGGGTGTACCGGTATGCCAAGGTATGGGTGAACGGTCAGTATTTCGGGGAGCACATCGGTTATGTTTCGGATTTTGAGTACGAGATCACGAAGGCGGTGGTTCCCGGGAAAAAACTGAACATCGCCATTCAGATTGATTCTGAGCAACGGTGGGGTATCGATGCGCTGCAGGGTTGTGCGGATATCATTGACCATTTGTTCACCTATTGGGGTGGCATCTGGGGGCATGTGACGCTGGAATCGCGTTCACAGAACTGGTTGCAGGAACTCTTTGTCCAGCCTCAAACTTCGCCGCCGGGATGTCAGATTGGCGCGACCGTTACGGGCGACCGGAAATCGGCGGATGAGGCCCGGCTGGATATTCTCGCTGATTCCGGGGAAACCGTCGCGACCGTGACGCAGCGACTCACGGAGGTCGTGGATCCCAAGGGGCTGCTGGCTATGACCCTCTCGATTCCGGAGGCGAAGCTGTGGAGTCCTGACACCCCTTACCTCTATACGGCCCGACTTTCTCTGCTTCAGCAGGGTAGGACGTTGGACAGCCAACAATCCCGCTTCGGGGTGCGCACCATTGAAATCCGCGACACCAGCTTCTATCTGAACGGAAAAAAGATTTACCTGAATGGCTACGGCGATGACTGTGTGTATCCCGAGACCATCTGTCCTCCTTCGGACAAGGAATACTATCTCAATCGCTTGCGGGTGGCCAAGAGTTACGGTTTCAACTATGTCCGGCATCACAGCCACTTTGTGACGCCTGAGTATTATGCGGCGTGCGATGAGATTGGGATGCTGGTGTCCCCGGAACTCCCCATCGCCTATATGCGCTACTACAAGCGGGCGCAAGCCCCCGCGCTGGATTTGTACAAGAGCGAATGGACGTCGGCCATCAAGCGTTACCGGAATCATCCCTCGATTTTCGACTGGTGCATGGGCAATGAGATGTGGGACGGGGTTCCGCTGGCCCCCGACCTGTACAAAATCGCAAAATCGCTGGATCCGACTCGACCGGTGATTGATACGGATGGTGTGATGTCGGAGGGCTTTGTGGACGGCACACGGGACCGGCCCACGATGGACTTTTACACCGCCATGTTCAACATCCTCACGTCCCCATTGGACAATCCGGAGAAGTTCAAGACGGGCAAGCCCAAGAAGCCTGTCATCACGCATGAGGAAGGGAATTTCGTGACGTTCCCGCGCCTGGATCAGATCGACCTTTACAAAGACGATTTCAAGCCGTTCTGGTTGACCCCGGTGAAAGAACGGGTTGAAAAAGCCGGGTTGTGGAACGAGTCCCTGCGGTGGTCGGAGAACTCGGAACGCCTTTACCTCCTGCTGCACAAGGAAAACACCGAGGCGATTCGAAAGAACCCCTATATTTCCGGCTACCATTGGTGGTTGCTGAAACCGTGGTATCCGGGATCCAATGGTTTGCTGGATGTGTACGGTCGGTCGAATTCAATCACACCCGCGCAAGTGCGGCAGTTTAATGGCCCTGTTGTGCTGCTGCAGGATGGACTTGGGCAAACCTATCGCGGGGGTGAGTCTCTCGCGGTCAAGTTTATGGTCTCAAATTATTCGGGGAGCGATTTTGACAATGTGTCGATGTCCTGCGAGGTCAAGGACGCCACACAGACGCTGAGTACATTGACCATGCCCATCGTCCATGCCCCCCATGGTGAGCTTGCCACGGTTGGTGCCCTCAATGTAATCCTGCCAAACCCTGAAGCGCCCACGCAGGTCACCCTGATCACCTCGCTTGATGCGGTCGGTCAACACTATCAGAATGAGTGGAGCACTTGGGTCTATCCCGGAGGCACGGCCTTCAGTGCCCCCAAAACGCCGATTTTTGCGAGTTCAGACCTGATGGAACAGCTTGCAACCTATCATCCCCAGCCCATGCCCGGTGGCGGTGCTTTGCCCAGTCCTGCGGTCTATGTTGCGCGGCAGCCTTCGCAAGCCTTGATCGATGCGGCCGAGGCCGGTGCTTGTGTGCTATTGCTTTCCCCGGCAGGCGTCTTTCCCGTCGATTCGACCTCCTACAAGTCTGCGTGGTGGCTGGGCGTGTTTGATGGCGACAGCAACACCGGCACGATGGTGTATGACCATCCTGTGACCCGCGCCATTGCCCCTGGCGGTTGGTGTGACGCCAGTTGGCTGCATCTGCTCCAAGGGGCGCAAACGGTTCTTCTGGATCAGTTGCCGGCGCAGCCCGGGATTCTGATTCGTGCGCTGAACACGCATTCTGCGCCGCATCCTTTCTCCCGCTATGTGGATTTTGAATACATGTGGCGCAACAAATCGTTGCTTTTCGAAACCAAAGTGGGTAAAGGGTCGCTCATTGTCAGTGGTCTCAATTTCGATGTCGCCTTGCGCAAGGGCGGCCCTGAAGCGCCTTGGCTTCTGTCTCGCCTGGTTGAATATGCGGGGACTTTGCCCGAACCGAAGTCGGAATTACCGTTGACCTATCTTCGACAGGCGATTACGGATTCGCTCTTCACGAAGGGCCCCTTGCTTTCGGGGTTTGAGCGGTTGTCCTATTCCAAAGGGGAAACGGTTCAGGTGGTCAGCTATCGGGAACCCGATGCTAAAATGTACCGGATTCGCCAGGAAGAACCAGAGCACAGGATCGACTGGGAAACGGCTCCGGTTCCGCAGGCGGAGCAAGTGGTGTTTGTGTTTGCGGGCGGTTTCCCGTTCAAGGATCCGCCCAAGACCAATCCGGGATTCACGCTTTGCGTCAACGGAACCCGAGTTCTGGATTTCGACACGGTGAAGACGGCTACCCTGTGGCAGAGCGATGATAAAAGGGCTGGGTTGTTCTATGCGCCGAGTCCCAGCCGACCCTCCTGGGGTGATACTATGGGGTTGTTCTATGTAAGCGTTCCCGGGAGCCTGTTGCGCCCTGGGGAAGCCTGCAAACTCACGGTGCGGTCGCGCGGTTCGGAGAATGACCGGTGGTTTGGTCTGACCCCTTATGCGGACATACTGAACGCGCAGCCCCATTGACCCTTTGAATGAATTTGGATTGTTGATTTGAAGTAGGGACAGTAACAACACGGAACGGGAGGTAATGAAGTGGTTTCCCAAACAGGTCTACTGGACATACTGATTATTGTCGGCGCACTCGCCCTTATGGTCGGGGTTGGGCTTTGGGCGTCGGGAAAGAACAAGGACAAGAGTACCGCTAACGACTATTTCCTTGCCTCCGGGCGTTTGCCCTGGTGGATGATTGGCGCCGCTTTTGTATCCACCAGCGTCTCCAGCGAGCAGATTGTGGGCACGGTGGGTGCGGCCTACAAGAACGGCATGGGTATTGCGAACTGGGAGCTTTGGAGCGTCCCGCCCTATACCATTTTGCTCTTCCTGTTTATCCCCATCTATCTGAAGAACAAGATTACCACGATGCCGGATCTGCTGCTGCGGCGATACGGGCCGCTGTGCGCCAATATCTATAGTTGGGTCATGCTGTTTGCCTACGGCACGATTTTTATGGTTCCGATTCTTTACGGAGGCAGCCTCGCCTTTTCTCAGCTTACCGGAATTAACTTTTATATTATCCTGTGGGGTATCGTGCTTCTGGTTTCGTTGTACACCGTCAAGGGCGGCATGATCGCTGTGACGTGGACGGACATGATCCAGTGCAGTATGCTTGTTGGCGGCGGTGCGCTGCTGTTCATCATCGCGCTGAACAAGATTCCCGGGGGTTGGTCGGCCATGGTTGCGGCTTCTCCCGAGCGTTTTCACCTCTATCGGCCACCAGGAGATCCCGTTGCACCGTTCCTGGCCGTTATATTCGGCACGCTGGGCGTGTTCGTGTTCTACCAGGCGGCCAATCAGGTCATGATCCAGCGTGTTCTGGGTGCCCGCACGGTCTGGGACGGGATCATGGGCATTATCTTTGCCGGATTCATCAATTTCTTCCGCCCTTTGGTCACCTGCTTCCTGGGGTTCATTGTCTATCATTGGATCAACGTCATGAAGATGGCGGAGCCGCTGGACAATATCGACAAAACTTTTCCCTTTGCGATGAGTACCTTTGCGCCCAACTGGGGGCTGCGCGGCATCATTCTTGCGGGATTCCTTTCAGCGATCATGGCGGCCATCAGCGGGCTTGCCAATTCTACCGCCACCCTCTTTTCTCTTGATGTGTACAAGAAAATCATCAACAAGGACGCGGATGATCGCAGACTGATCTTTGTGGGGCGCGTGGCTGCCTTTTCGGTGCTTGTTCTGGCGGCACTTATGGCCCCGCTCGTCGAGCACATGGGGGGGATCTTCAGGTATTTCCAGACCGGCGTCACCTATGTGGCCACCCCGTTTATCTCCGTGATTTTCATGGGTTTGCTCTGGAAGCGCACCAATTATCAGGCGGCTGTGTTCGGGCTGATCGGTGGCCTGATTATTCAGATCACTGTGGCGGTAGGAATGCCGTTGCTGGGCTTTGAAATGCACTGGCTCTATTTTGCATTCATCGCGGAGATTTTGATCATCATCGGGATGATTATCGTATCGCTGATGACGCCACCACCGCCACGGGAACAGTGGGAACCGTTCTTGTGGACACCCAAAGTGTTGTCCGCCTATGACGATGGGATTATTCGGCCCTGGTATCAATCCATCAAACTCTGGTATGGCATCTATGCGACCATCTGGTGCGGTATTTACTGGTGGTTGTGGTAGGAGGCGGGTTCCAATATCGCTTCCGTGCTGACAAGCTGGAGCATTAACATGACAACAGGAGAAGATATCATGCGCGTGATGGCTTTCGGGGCACACCCCGATGATGTGGAAATTTTTGCTTCCGGGACACTGGCGAAATATAGGGCGCAGGGACATGAGATCGGGATAGCGATAATGACGCGGGGTGATGTGGGTTCTCCCACCCTCACGCGTGATGAAATTGCCGAGGTGCGTGAAAAAGAGGCGAGGAATGCTGCGGCCATGGTCGATGCAGAATTCTATTGGCTGGGGCATGACGACGAATTTCTGTACGACACGCCGGAGGTTCGGCGACAAGTCATCGACGTGATACGGCAGTTCCAGCCGGATATCGTGCTTTGCCCGGACAAAGACAAAGATTATCACCCTGATCATGTCCGTACCGGCCAGATCGTGTGGGATACGCATGTGATGGCCACCGTTCCCCTCATCCCCACTGGGCATCCCGTATGCAAAAAGATCCACGAAATATGGTACTACGATACCGCTGCCGGTGTGGGCTTCGAGCCGGGCCACTATGTGGACATCTCCGCCCATTGGGAGACGAAGGTCAAAATGGTGGAGTGTCACGACAGCCAGAACGCTTGGTGCAAGCACATGTATGGCATCCCGGTGACCTATTTTGCCGAGACGCAATCCCGATTCCGTGGGTATCAGTCCGGGTGCACGTTCGCCGAGGCATTTCGCAAGCCGCCCATGTTTCCACATACCGCCGCAGGTGATGGTCTGTTGCCCGTGGCACTTGGGTGATTGATATCGCTTTTTCGTGTCGTATAAGACAAGACTCTGGGAGGTAGGGACATGATCTGTAGGCTCAACCTGAGTGTGAAAGTCTTTGGGGTCTTGTTTCTTGCGTGTTTGGCTCCCAGCGCCTTCGGACAGGGAAACTTGGTTGCCAATCCCTCTTTTGAGGAGGTTGATGCAGGGAAGGTTGCGCATTGGTCATGCGAAGGTGACGCAGGCGTCAAGCAGATTCTGTCCAGCGATGTCGGTGTGACGACGGGGAAATCCGCCAAATTGGATTGTGTGACGTTTGCGCGTCAAACGCGTGACAGTTACAGCACGTTGGTGCAGACAGGATTTTCGGGCATCGAAAAAGGAAAATGGTACCGATTCTCTTGCTGGGCGAGACAAGAAGGCATGGCACCGGGTATGGTGACCGTGGAATTGACAGCCGACATGCACGCCGTCATTCCTTACACCACAGGACTGCTCTTCAAGCAACTGCCGGTTCGAAATACCTGGCAGCGGTTTGAAAACTACTTTGAAGCCACCTGCGCAGGAACCGATAGCTCACGACTGGCCATGTACTTTGATCTCACTGGAACTCTGTGGATTGACGATGTGGAGATCGTGGAAACAGCCGCCCCGCATCCGGAATTTACCGATGTGACCCCGCCCACGACCGCCAGAAATCTGGTACGAAACAGTAGTTTTGAATGCGGCCCGGATTTGTGGACCAGCGTTGGGAAAAAGCTGGGTTGGTCCGGCGGACTCACCGGTCTTTTCGGCGAGATTCAAGCGGCGGACGCCGTGGATGGGGCCAATTGTCTGCGGATTGAACTTGGCCCCGGAAAGACGCAGGATTCCACGTTTAATTTTGGTGTGGTTTGCGTGAAACAGGACGCACCATTGGCCACCAACATGGGTTGGATCAAGGTTGCGAAGGGGAAACCCTATACGCTGTCGGTGTATATGAAAGCGGACTCTGCGGGAATCCCCGCCAAACTTAGATTCCGCTTTGGTGCACCCATGGGAACACCGTTGGACCGGGATTTCCCGGTGTTGCTCGGCAAGGAGTGGACGAGATATTCACAGACCCTGCCTGCCGAAAGCGAATACCTCTGCGTAGCCGCCGGGCCGGATCTCAGCCAGACGCCCGAAGCCGCCGCCACCGTTTGGATTGACGCCGTTCAGTTGGAGCAGGGCGATTCGCCTGGTGTCTATGTTCGACGGGAACCCGTTGAATTGGGTCTTAACACGGGGAAATATGGGAATGTGTTCGACCTTGGCGATAAACTCGCGATAACGATTCAATCCTCAAACGCATCCGCCGTACCTTCACCGGTTGGTGTCCATATGGAACTCCGGGACTACTTCGACCGCGTTGTCTCCTCCTCCTCAGGAAGGATTGATTGTCCGGGCCAGCAGTCCATAGCAACAGAGTGGTCGCTCGGTATTCAGAATCCAGGATTTTATCGTGCGGATTTTTCTTGGGATGCAAACGGAATTCCAAACACGCGGTCGCTCCGTCTTGCGGTCATCAATCCCTGTCGTGAGGAAGATTCCACCTTTGGTATGAACCACGCGCCCAGCACGAATGAAGTCTGCGCGCTGTACCGAAAGGCGGGTCTGCTGTGGGCGCGGGAATGGGCCATGGAATGGCAGCGGATAGAACCTTCCCCCGGAAAATTCGAGTTTGCCATGGCGGATCGCCACATCAATCGGGTCTTGGGTGCCGGGATGAAAATGGTGCAACAACTGCCGCCCTTTCCTTCGGCGGACTGGAATAGTTCGGCACCTGAAGGGGCGGACAAGATAGCCCCCAAATATCCATGGAATCTGTGTTTCTATCCTCCCAAGGATCCCGAAGTTTTCAAAACGTATGCTTCCACGGTGGTCGGACATTTCAAGGATCGCTTCAACACTTGGGAGTATCTCAACGAACCACTCTACACCATCCACTCCTTGCCGAACAGCACGCAGATGGACGCGACGGTCCCCGGACTCCCCAATGCCAACTATACGGTTAATGACTATGTGGCGTTACTGAAGGTCTTCTACTCCACTGTAAAGCAAGCCGACCCTACCGCGAAGACCATCGGCGGTTTGGGCGCTCGCCCCGACCTCTTGGCCAAAGAATTCTTTGAAGCGGATGGATTGAAGTATCTGGATGTATTCAATCTTCACATTTATCCAGGATTGCGTCGCCCTGAAGGCTATATCCCGCAAATGGAAGAACTGCTGGCAAACATGGACCGTAATGGCGGCCGTAAACCCATTTGGATGACGGAATACTGCTACTATGGGGCTGATTCGATGCCTTGGGAGCCCTACGTCGTGGGACCGGGACCTTGGGCTGCAAACCGATTGTTGCGCAGCGAACGCGAGTGCGCGGACTATGCGGTTCGATATGCCGCGATTATGCTGGCCCACGGTGTGGAGAAAATCTTCTATCACTGGGGCGGGGCTGCAAGCAGCGAGGCTGGCGACGACCTTGTGTTGATTGAGTCGTGGATGAATGCCTATGGGGGTTTGCCCCGCAAGGCCTATGCCGCTCAGGCGAATCTGACAAGCATGCTTGGCTCGGCACCGAAGTTCTCTGCGGTCGTGGAACCACCAGTAACCCGCAGCGGGGCATCAGAGGTCTATGGCTATGCTTTTCAGTGCGGTGAGCGTTCGCTGGTGATTGCTTGGGCACCCGCTGAAGACAACCAATCCTCCACTTGGAGCATAAAGGCACCTGCGGACATCAAAGCCTTTGACATTGTGGGGGCACCTATCGATAGCGCTGATATCCGTCTTGGAGAGTCACCGGTATATCTTGCAAGCACCGCCCTTCCTGCACCTGAATTGGCGAGCGGATGCGCTTTTATTCTTCATTCACCAACGGGACGGGAATGATTCCATGGAAAACCATTGTGGTGAACGATGCTTCTATTCCTTGAACTGGTGCATCGTATGGATGGTCGTGATGCTGGCACTGTGCTTGATTTCTTCGGGGGTGGGTCAGGCATATGCCGAAGGGGAAAATGAGGAATTTTCACTATCCTTTGACACCGACCTCAAGTCTGGGCAAGGCACGTCCCCCGGCACGTGTGCAGAAGTGATGCTGGTTCCTGGCAGAGAGGGGACGGCGGGTATGTTTATGACAGGGGCGGTGCTGACCTATCCGGTGTCAGGACTTTTTACGCCGAAGATTGGAACGCTTGATCTTTGGGTTTTCCCCAACTGGGACAGTATGCCTCCGTCTGGTGATCGGTTCTTTTGGGGCATCGACAGCGACCCGAACAAGGGAAACCGCACCGTGCTGGGTTTTCTTTCAAGAGGCGATAAGGGTCTGGTCTATTTCGGTGGCGATGGCGCGTTGGGTGGGCTGTCCGCCTCGGTGGATTGGCGACCCCACGAATGGCATCGCGTGACGGTATGTTGGGATGAGTCCGCAAAGTGCCGCGCGCTCTATATTGACGGACGGCTTCGGCATCGCATCCGCACCACATCTGGAATGCCTACGCAGACTGCGGTTTTTCATGTGGGTTCGCTCCCGTGTGTGACTCGGTGGTCGGGTGTGCGCGAAGGCCACGAAGCAGACGCCGCCATTGACGACCTTGCGATATCGGGCACGATTGACATGCCGGGATTTGACCTCGTGCGACAGGCGGCAAAAGAAGACGAAAAAGCCTTGGCGCGCAACAATCTGTCCAAGGAGAATGCCAAGCCCGCGTACGAGAGCGCTTGGGAACGCCTACTTCAGGGCCCGTCGCTGGACGAGGTCGCCGGGAAACATCTGGAGGTCACGTGGGAAGAACTCGGGGGAATGGCCGCGCCCATGACGCAACGGGTTCCCATTGAGGCGCGATACGGTTCCGACGTGGTCTTTGTTCATCCGGATTTGTCCATCGCGCTTGGTCGCTCCTGCGAAGCGTATGGCATTGGATTCGCCTGCGAGACTCCCTTCCAGCTTCCTGATCTGTATGCCGTCACTCGTAAACTGCATCAGGGCTATCAGCCCATCGTGGAAAGTCGATGGGTGACGACATCCTCCGAGATCAATCAGACAGCGCTCACGATTCTCCCTCGCGATGAGGAGACGGTCACGGGCAAGGAAGCGCAGTATGTGGTCGTCCGGATGGTGGTGCGCAACACCACCGCTGAATCGCGCAAGGTTCCGCTCTACCTGCTCATTGGACGGATGCAAGACACCCAGAACACCAACTATCAACCATTTCTTGCTTCGGCATCGCGTTGGTTGGAGCCGGTCTTGCCTCTGACTTTGGAACAGGACACCGTGTTGATGGAAGGAAAGCCTTTCTTGACCTTCCGATCAAGTCTTCCTGCGGTGGTTAATCTGCTTCCAGAGTTTTCGACCGGAACTACCGATCCTCTCCTTCCCGAAACTTTGCGGAATGTCATGCGCTTCGAATTCGAGTTGCCACCGAATGCAGCGAGTACGATCGATTTCGTGGTTCTTCAGTCGCCGGAGAAATTCGCGGCAGAGGAAGCCGTGGCCATGCGCCAAGTGACGTTTGATTCGGCTTTGATGCGCGCGGAGACCTACTGGGACCAAGGTCTTGCGCCTGGCATGAAATTGACCACGCCAGAGCCCCGGGTTAATGACGTTTACCGGCATCTCATTCTCTCCTGCCTTGGCAACCTTCGCAAGAATCCGGAGCGCCCTTGGCATGAGCCGTTCCAGTCGCCCATGTGGGACGGGGTGTGGCCGTGGGAGTGTGCGCACATGCTTGTGCCCTTGTGTGCGCTTGGATACCACCGTGAGCTTGAGCCGACATTCCGGTTCTTCACGGAACGGCAGAGCGGTTTGGGTTCGTATGCTGAGCCTGGCCGCAAACCCGAGGGCGAAACCAAGTCTGCCTACGGTTGCTATTCGGGAAACTTTCTGCTGCGGTGGACCAATGAGACCGGTTCTGTGCTGTGGGGCATGGCGGCCAAGTATCGCTATTCGAAAGACACCGTTTGGCTGAAGGAAAACAGAGACAGTATTCTCGCGGCCTGGGACTGGATACAGGGAGAGCGGGCGCGAACCCGGCGTTTCACCGATGCGGGTGCGAAGGTCGGCTTCTATGGCCTTCTGCCCAAAGGGCGCGTGCACGATTGGGAAGGGTGGCATCATTTCTTCTTTTCAGACGTGTTCACGTGGAAAGGGATGGCGGACATGGCCTCGGCGTTTGAATTGGCCGGACTCCCCGATGCGGCGCGTCTCAAGCAGGAATCGGAAGAATACCGCGAATGCCTTCTGACGGCCATCCATGCGTCCGAGTATGTGGATGCGGGCTCGGGCCTTCCGTTTGTGCCCAATCTCGTAACCACGCAGGACGGTGAAAAGGGCGGACTGTGGTGGGCCGATGGCCCGGCTTGCATGTTCGCCACAGGACTCCTCGATGCCCGAACCGATGAGCGCTTCGACAACATGTTTGCGTATTTGCAGCAGACATGGGGAACCCTTATCGGCCTTACCAACCGAATGGATGAACCGAAGGAACTGGGAAGAAAGAACCCGTTCTGGTATGTAAACAGTTCGGAACGCGGCTATTTCCAGAACCTGTTGGCCCGAAACGAAACCGAGAAGGCTCTACTCATCCTCTACTCAAACCTTGCTTACGGCCTATCGCAGGATTGTTACCAGACCGTGGAGCGTATTCACGTTAGTGATGCCAACTATTCGCCATTTCAGCCCAATGCTTCGGGCAATGGTCGCCTGCTCGACATGTTCCGACGAATGGTTGTGGACGACCAAGATCCCAACACGGTGTGGCTGCTGCGCGGATGCCCGAGACGTTGGTTCGGTGAGGGGAAATCCATTGTGGTGGCGGATGCCCCGACGGCCTTCGGGAAATTGGGAATCCGAACCACAGCCACCGAAAACACCATCGCGGCCGACCTCACTTTGGCTGCGTCAGGGCCGAGCCCGGAAATACGCGTAGTGTTTCGACATCCCTCAGGACGGCTGCCTGTGAAGGCGACCATTAATGGGCTGGAAACACCGATGGAAAATGGAGTGGTCGTTATTCCGTCACTCGGGGAATCACTCCGGGTGGTGTGTTCCTATTAGGAGAAAAATAGATTGCCCCATCGTTGCCCGTTCCTAAAGCTCCGTATTCTTGTTGTGTTGTTCGTCGGCCTGACCTTTTGTGCGGACTATGCATCATCAGAAACTCAGGTGGAGACCTTTGACGATGCTCTTCCGGGTGGCGTCTGGGTGACCAGTGGTGTGTTTGGAGGACAGGATGGTTCCGTTGTACTTAGAGACGGTGTGTGTAGTTTCCACAAGACGGGAACCTCGCCTGCTTCCACCCAATCAATAGCGATGGCGAACGCGCAGACCGACCATCGGGTCATCCCGCCGTGGTCGGTGGAATACACCATTCCCGATACTACCCGATTGGTGAGCAACGGCGGCTACCTGTGCAACCGCTTCTGGATGCTCGGTGCGGCACTCTATGATTGGGTATGTATACGGAATACTGCCGGAAACATCACTATCGCACCCTCGGATGGATCTCAAAGTCTCTACAGTTTTCCGGAGAATATAACCTCGTTGCTGAAGATCCGGTTCGATGTGAGCATATCAGGTCTCACCGTCTATGCCACCACGGACATTGGATCCTATGGACAGGGAAAGACCCTCAAGTGGCAGGGAACCCCCGGGAGCAGTACACCGGTTGGCATTGATATCATGGCCACGGATCAGTTTGGTGCAACGAGCGTGGGGCCTTTCGATATTGCGATTGACAATCTCAGCATGACCACAGGTGCTTTGCCCGGCGGGGTCGGGGTAGCAGCGGAAGGAGAGGCGGATGGTCCCCGGTTCAATCCGCGATGCGAGGCCGCCGAGGGGAAGAACCTCATTGCAAACGCTTCCTTTGAATGCGGGGATGAACAGTGGTCATCCCTTGGCAAGCCCACGGCGTGGGGGGGAGACCTGTCGGGTTTGTACGGAACGATCGAATCGGCTGGGGCGTGGGATGGCAAGCACTGCCTAAAGATTGACCTCGGCCCCGGTGTGACCCCGGTCACCTGCTTTGACGGATGGGTGCCCGCCTACGTTCTGCAACACGCGCCACTGACCGCGAACTTGGGGTGGATGACCGTGAAGCGTGACCAACCGCTCACCCTATCCGCCTATATGCGAGCCAATGTGGAGGGAATGAAAGCTAAATTCCTTTTCCAATTTGCAAAGAGCGCATTGGGTCCTATTCAACGGGCTGAGAAAGAGGTCGTGCTGTCAAAGGAATGGGCGCGATACACCTTTACACAGACGGCACTCGCCGAGGACGTATGTATCGCCATTGGTCCGGATATGACCAGCATGCCCGACACTTCCGCTTCATTCTGGATGGATGCGGTGCAGTTGGAAGCGGGTTCCGATGCCACGACATTCGAGACTCGCGCTCCAGTCGAAATCGGGATTAGCACAGGCCGTTACGGGAACGTGTATGACTACCCCAAACCTGTCACGTTCACCGTCTACGGACACAATCGGGACGCCAAAGATAGTTCGATATCGATGAAACTGGATATGGAAGACTACTTTGGTGTCGCATTACCATCCAGTGCACTCCAAGTCGATATCCCGGCTGGCCAGGCGGTAACGATACCGTGGACTATTGGGGTTCCGGGAAAAGGGCATTTTCAGGCCGAGATTGTGTGGACCTCGAATAGCAGGGAGCATAAGAGACGCTTTGCCTTTAGTGTGATCCAACCCTACACCCACGATGACTCGCCTTTTGGCCTCAACCACCCTGCCACCACGGAGGGGCAGCTAAGACTGTTGTCTAAAGCCGGGTTACGCTGGGTTCGAAATTGGTCTATTAATTGGGATTGGGTCGAGCCCGTCCAGGGCCAGGTATCCTGGGTCGAACAGGACAAGCAGTTCAAATACCTTGCTTCGGCAGGCATGAAGATTCTCCCCGTATTTCCAAATCCCTCCAGCAACTGGGCCTCCTCGGCGCCTGCCTCTGTTGAATCTACTATGTGGTATCGACTGGCCTATGCGCCCAAGGATCCAGCACTGCTGTTTGGTTTTATCGGGCAAGCCGTGAGCCGGTATCGGGACTCCTGCGCCTACTGGGAGTTTCTGAACGAGCCGCTGTGGGTGCCCAACTTCTGCTTGCCCCAAAGCGGGGGATACAAAGTCTCGGACTACATTAAACTGCTTGAAGGGGCGTATGCCGCGATTAAGACGGCGGATCCCAATGCCAAGGTTATCGCTGGACTCGCCATCGAGCCGAGATTCCCGATGGGTGACGAGTTCATTGCTCAAGGTGGCGGAAAATACTGTGATATCTACAACATCCACCCCTATGGAGGTCTGACGGTTCCTGAGGATTTCATCAAGGACATGGAGCGAATACAGGGCGTTATGAAGGCCAATGCGGTCGAAAAACCGATTTGGGCTACAGAAACCGGTTACTATGGGGTGGATGATAAACCGTGGACGCCTTGGGTCGCACCACCCGGGCACTTCTCCGCCGGCCTGCTCTTGCCCAATGAACGGGTGGCGTCGGACTATCTCCTCCGCCATGCGATTATCATGCTGGCCCACGGCACGGATAAACTGTTTTATCATGAACCACTCGACGGCCCGGTCAACAACGGGGCGATGGACATTGAAAACACCTTTCTCTCCATGGAAGCCGTGCCCAAGAAGTGCTATGCGGGGATATCCGCCCTCGCAAATCTGCTTGGTTTTTCCCCGAAGTATGCAGGGCAAATCAAGTCCTCCGGCAAGTCCTACGGCTACGCTTTTCAGTGCGGGGATCGCGCTGTACTGGCGGTATGGGCACCAAAACAGAAAAATGAATCGGAACTCCTTCAGTGGTCGGTACCCAAGGGTGTTGAAGTCTTCGATGTCATGGGGAATCCTGTGCAAGGAGAAAAAATAACGATCTCGGAGTCACCAGCATACCTGCAGTGTACTTCCTTGACCGCCGAAGCATTGCTCGCTGCTCTCCAGTCGCCATAACATTGCTGGAGTCAGCCGCGGTCAGAAAAAATGGACCCTTGGTTGTCGTTTGAGTCGGTCGCAGAATCCTGCACGGGTGTGCGGGAGCAGGGGGGTAGTACACCGCAGGCATGTCCTGCGAAAGGTCGGAGGTATTATGCTCACGTTTTACTCAGTACAAACAATACGT
>CAIZGN010000175.1 GCA_903932505.1 Candidatus Hydrogenedentota bacterium | reverse complement strand
TCTTTTCGTGCCTCACGATCTCTGTGTCTGCAAGCTTCAACAGTTTGATCATGAGTGGGCCATCTGCCTTTTTCACAGTTGCAGCAAACTCATCCCGCTCCTTGCTGCGCCGCCAGTAACGGCTTTTGCACCAAAGGTGGGACTTATTCGGATGTCGCCTTCTCGTCCAGCGCACCAGGCGCCAGTAGATCAAGCTGTCCATCCGACTGAAGGTTTCCTTCGCCACCACCGGTTGGTGGTACCTCGCCCAGCCCCGAAGGATTGGGTTCAGTTTGGCAATGAGATCCTCCTGCTTCGTCGAGAGGTGTGTTTTCACGATTTCACTGACCTTGCGATAGAACGCTTGCGCGTTCTTCTTGCTCGGTTTGATCAAGAGCTTCCCTTTGTATTTGCGGAAGTTCCATCCCAGGAAATCGAAACCCTCGTCTATGTGAACGACCTTGGTCTTCTCCGGCGACAGTTGCAGACCTCGTTGTGCGAGGAAGGCTTCTATCCACGGCTTGATTTGTGTTTCCAGCACCTCTCGCGAGATGCCGGTCACCACAAAATCGTCAGCGTACCGGATCACATTGACTTTCAGCTTCGCAGCTCTTCTCGTACCAAACCGATCCCGAAGGTATGCGATTAAGCCCGATTCCAGCCCGTTCAAACACATATTCGCCAAGGTTGGCGAGATGATGCCGCCTTGCGGCGTCCCTTCTTCAGTCGGCGATAGGTGCCCTCTATGGACTACCCCGGCTTTCAGCCACTTGCGCAAGATTGCCTTGTTCATAGGAACATGACGCACCAGCCACTCATGGTTGATGTGGTCAAAACACCCCCGAATATCAGCCTCCAACACCCATTGGGCCGAAGC
This sequence comes from Candidatus Hydrogenedentota bacterium, assembly GCA_903932505.1. Classification (GTDB taxonomy): domain Bacteria; phylum Hydrogenedentota; class Hydrogenedentia; order Hydrogenedentales; family CAIZGN01; genus CAIZGN01. Next base: position 956 of record CAIZGN010000175.1, on the reverse strand, counting down.
CTTTTTGGACGTGCAAACAAATATCTGGCCCATGGCATCCGCCGTCGAGCGATTTCTCCTGAAGCCGTAGCTATTCGGATCGCTCGTGGTTTCCGCCACCGGTTCCAGTCCAAGCAGGTGTAGTGCCTGCATGGCCCGATCCAACATGGTTGGAATGCCCAGAGGACGCTCCTTCCCGTTGGCTTTGGGGATGTAGACCCGCCGCAATGGCTTGGGTTTGTATCCCCGCTGCTGCTTCAACCTTCCAATCGCCGCCCGTTTCAGGGCAGGAGAATCCCAAAGCTGGCGATCGACTCCCGCCGTTCGCTTGCCTTGGTTTTCAGTTACACGTCTTACCGCCAGAGCCCTGGCGGAAAACGAGTGGTTTAAAGACCGTTGCAGAGCTTTCACCCTGCGCCAATCCTTGTCCAGCGTTGCCTTCGCTATGCGTTGCTGCGTCGTTCTCACAAACTGCTCGACACGATGCCAATCGATGGCATGCCAGTCTTGCGGTTCGCGTGAGGACGCAGATTCGCCGTCGCCGGTAAGTTTTCTCATGCTTTCCTCCTTCCGAGTTGAACCCTCAGAGGACGCACGTCTCCCCGAAGGGATACGCACAATCCCTTCGGGCTAGGTTTAAACAAATGCAGTCGCGAGCGACGGTTGCACCAAGTGGACGTGGGCACGCTTTCGCGTCAGGGTATGAACCCCTATGCCACCCATTACAGGCAGCCCTTCGCTTTTTCCACCATCCCATACCCCCTCACCCTACAGGTTGCCTTACGGCTTCCCTGCCGATACGCTTGCGCGTGCTGGCGGATAGTGGGGCTTACCACGTTCCCTGACTTACCGACACGGGCGATTCGCATCGCTGCATGTCTATCCGGTTAGGACTCATCTTTCCTGGAGCTGATGTTGACGACGTGTGTCTAGGCTGAACAAACACATCCTTCAGCGTACCTTTTGGTTATGGCCTA
>CAIZGN010000174.1 GCA_903932505.1 Candidatus Hydrogenedentota bacterium | reverse complement strand
TGCCGTGCCTTTTTATGTGGTGATAGAGAAACACGACATCCCCCCGGCCCTCCGGGCCACCCCCATCGAAGGGGGATTTGTCCTGCGCTTCGCGCACGGAAATACAGCGGAGCGCGAAGCACTCCAAAAAATCCCCCTTCGAAGGGGGTGGCCCGGAGGGCCGGGGGATGTTTCCCGCGCTCACACCGGCTGCATCACCTGCAGCGAGGCCCCGTCCACAAGCCCCTTCACCGCCTCGCGGTAGCTGTTCATGTGCGGTGCTACCAGATGCGCTTGAAGGGCTTGAAGGCTCTCCCATTGCTCGACAACCGTCACCACGTTCTCGCGCAACGGGATTTGCGCGCCAATGCCAGAGGGTACATCCACAGCCGGACTGTACAGCACGCATCCGTCCTCCGCCAGAACGTTGGGCACATTCTCCAGGAAAATCCGGATGAATTCAGCCCGCTTGCCGGGTTTTACCATGATGGTGGCCACCACGAAAACCGGATTTTCCGGTTCCACGCCGCCACCGCCGCTGCCCGCATTATCGGCACTGGCGCAAATCAAAGTCTTGGCGAAATCTCGGTTTGAGAAAATCATGATACGTTCTCCAATGGTGTGAGGGGTTGATGGATTAGCAAAACATCCGAGCGGGGCTTTATAGCTGCTTCGATTTTTTCTCAGACTGAAGGATGTCCCAGTAAGCCCCGCGCGCACCTCCGCGAATGGCCTGGGACAAGGTTGAATTGTCGTTGTAGTTATAGTTTCCCGCGAGCTCATTGGGATTGGCATGCAGAAAACGGGGATCGCCGCCCACCAACTCGCTGGTCAAATCGTGAATGTCACCATTCAGCCCGGCATCCACATAAAAGACAGGTTTCAGGAAGTCATCGTTGTCTTCAACGCATCCATGAAGATGGGGGTTGTCGGCCAAAGGGCCGCTCCGGCGCACTTGCGTCGCCAGGGGGGTGTGGGGATAAACGCGAACCCCGCAAGACAATCCCACGCAGTCCACCGTAAGGGCGCGCACGGACTCAATGACACCGCGCAGGGTGCTTCGGGTTTCGCCCGGGCCACCGAGCAGCAGATCAAACATCACCTTGATGTCCGCTTCGCGACAGGCCTGAACCGTTGTCTGCAAGTCGTCCAAGGTGTAGTCCTGCCTTCCCAAGCGCCGGAGCTGGTCGGGGTCGGTGTGATCCACCCCGAAGTTGATACCCACGCATCCGGCCCGGGCCATGAGGCGGGCCAGCGTGGTGTCAAAAGGCATCGGATACGCATAGGCATACCAGCGCATGTGCTTCCCGATATCGGCATCAATGAATGCTTGGCAAACAGCGGCGGCGTGGGCGTGGGGGAGATTGAACTCGGAGTCGCAAGTGTGGAAAACATGGATGCCTCGTTCGAGGAAATCCCGGCATTCGGCTACAAGGGCTTCGGGCTGTCGCAGGCGTACCTGTCGGCCCTTGGTCACCGGTTCCACGCAATAAGTGCAGGAACGTGGGCAGCCGCGTTTGGTTTCCAGACCGCACTGTCCGCCTTCTGCAAAGTAGCGCGAATGATCCAGTGTCTGGCGGTTTGGATCGCGAAGTTGTGCCACCATTGCCCATCCATTCTGGCGAACATTTCCCTCCGCGTCTCGCGCGACAACACCTGGAATGGTGAGTGCGTCCCCTGCTTGATGGAGAGATTCCAGCAGGGTGGGCAGGGCTCCTTCGCCGTCCCCCGCGATTCCGTAATCGGCCCCGGTGTACCGCAGCACCTCACAGGGTGCGATGGAGAATCCAACGCCGCCAAGGATGATCGGTGCGCTGGTATATAGCCGTACTTCCTTGATGATGGCGAGCGTCTGGTCCAGAATGAAATCCTGACTCGCAAAGTAGGCGTCATCCAGATTACGAACCGTAACCAGAATTGCGTTGTAGGGACTTATGGAAAGCGCGTGATGAAGTGTTGCACGCCAGTCCTCCGAAAAAGTGAGGTCGCACACATCGACACCGTACCCGGCCTCCTCGAGACCGGGTAAGAGGTACTCAATACCGATGGGTGCGATGGGTGGTCGCATCCGGTTGGGATTGAGCAGCAGGACGGTGCGCTTGGCCAAGAGGTGCACTCACCTATTCTCGCGGGTCACAAGGAACCCACGTCCCATCATCCAGGAACCGACATATATTAAGCGCGCACAATCCTGCGATAGCGACTGCGGCGATTTTCGAAAAGCTTGGATCCCAGCTCACGGACGCGCCACTCTTCGTATTCCTCGTAGTTCCCTTCAAACCAGCGAACTTGACCGTTTCCTTCAAAGACCAGAAGATTGGTGCAGATGCGGTTGAGGAAGAAGCGATCGTGGCTGACCACCAGCACGCAACCGGAGAAGTCAAGGATACCCTCTTCCAGCAGGCGCAGGGTGTTGACGTCCAGATCGTTGGTGGGTTCGTCTAGCAGGATGACGTTGCCGCCTTCCTTGAGCAGTTTCGCGAGATTGCATCGGTTGCGTTCGCCACCGGACAATTCGGACGCCTTCTTTTGTTGGTCTGATCCGGTAAATCCGAAACGCGCGAGATACTTGCGCACGGGGATTTCCTGCTTGCCGATCACGATATCCTGCACACCCCCGCCGACTTCATCGATGAGCGACACATCGCCCTGGATCGCCGCCCGCTCCTGATCCACATACGATAGCTTCACCGTACTACCAATCTGGACTTCACCGGTGTCAGGCGCTTCCTGTCCCATAATCATGCGCAGCACGGTCGTCTTGCCCGCACCATTAGGCCCGACCAGTCCGACAATGGCACCCCGTGGCACATGAAAGCTCACGTTTTCGAAAATGGACTGTCCCGCGTACTGTTTCGAGACGTTCTTGAAGTCGATAATCTGGTCGCCCAAGGAGGGGCCGGGTGCAATCTGGATGAGTGCCGTATCTTGTTTTTGGGCGGCGGCTTCACGGGCGATCAGTTGTTCGTAGTGGCTCAGGCGGGAGCGGCTGAGGTCGTGCCGATCCTTGCTGTTCATGCGAATCCAGGACAGTTCGCGTTCAAGCGCACGGGCGCGCGGGGAATTCTTGCGCTCCTGATCGGCCAGCTTGGCCAGCTTCTGCGCGAGCCATGACGAGTAATTGCCTTCCCAAGGGATGCCATGGCCGCCTTCGATCTCCAGAATCCACTTGGTGACATTGTCCAGGAAATAGCGATCGTGGGTGACGATGATAACGGTGCCGGGATAGTCGCGCAACTGGCCTTCCAGCCAGTCGATGGTCTCGGCATCCAGATGGTTGGTGGGCTCGTCCAGCAGCAGCAGGTCGGGGCGTTCCAGCAGGATTTTGCACAGTGCCACCCGCCGCTTCTCACCTCCACTCAGGCTTGAAACAATCCGGTCGTCCTCGGGGAGGCACAAGGCCTCGGCCGCCTGTTTCATGCGGGTATCGAGATTCCAGGCATCGGCGGCGTCCAATTGATCCTGCAACTCGCCCATGCGGTCGATGGCCTTTTGCATGGCGTCATCGTCCATGGGTTCGGCCATCTGCACGCCAATGGCCTCGTACTCCTGCATCATTGCCGTGGTTTCACCAAAGGCCGCTTCCAGATTCTGGCGAACCGTCGCGTCGAGATCCAGTTTGGGTTCCTGCGGTACCATGCCCGCGCGATAACCGCGCGAGAGGCCCGATTGTCCGTCGAATTCCCGATCCTCACCCGCCATGATGCGGAGCACGGTGGATTTACCCGAACCGTTCTCGCCCACAATGCCGATTTTCGCCCCCGGGAAAAAACTTAGATAGAAGTCCTTGAGGACATGCTGTTTCCCGTAGAACTTATTGAGTCCCATCATGGTATAAATGAATTGTTCCGCCATTCGATACTTTCCTTTTTCTCATTCCTGTTCATTGAAGCCAGCCTGACGCCGGTTCGCGCCCTCAGCTCCGTTTCTTTCCCTTTTTCGGGGATACGAATTCGAGGTAGTGGTCCACGATCTTCGGAGCCTTCTTGCCCGCCTTCGCCTGAATCTCCCGCAACTGTTTTTCGTCGGTGATCACGCCAAACTCAACATCAAAGGTTCGGGATTCGCCCGGTCGCAGCGTGTGAAGCAACCCGTGGGACTCGTCCACCGCCCGGCCTTCCACGCCGCAATTGCAGGGTTCCAGCCCGACAACGTAGTCCTGTGCCCCAAGCATTTTCCACTGGGTAAACCGGGGCAATTGCTCCGCATTATACCGCACATAGACCCCAAATCCATGCCCTTCAGCAAATCGCGAATTGACCACTGCAGCCGTGACCGTGCCGTCTCGCGCGGGTTCCATGTCGTGATAAAAGACCTTCTCCGGCAAACCCGGTGTGGGACCATCGATGCGATCCCATTCTTTTATGCCGGCGCGCGCGATGTCATTGTGTGGGGCTACTTGGCGCGAGGGTGCAATGATCCGCGAACCTTCGTCGAGGGCGGGAAAACCGATATTGCAATGGTAGAGAATCATGAAAGGCGAGGTCTGAAAACCTTCATTGATCACCGTATCCTGAATGCGAAAGCACGTTCCGCCAAGGACGGCGGTGACGGCGCGGGTGAGGGTCAGCTTTTCTCCGAAGAGCACACTCTCCCGCATGGTGCCCTGTACGCGGAGGAGATATTCGTTCCCTTCCCACCCCTGATAGATTTGCACGTCTTCTGCGGGGATATTCGAAATCCGGCCGTGCAGACCGACACCGGAGACCGCACTGTCCGGCGCGGGCCCCCCGACATTCGTGAGACCGCAGGTGGTGAGGAGGCCACCGAAATAGCTGCGCAGCCACCGGATGCCCTCGGCCTCGTAATACTGCGGGCCGACATCGCCTGTCGTGGATCGCCACCCCATCGCCTTGCCCTGGTATGCGGCGGCGGCGATGTCCATGCCCCGGTCGAGGGCCACCGTGAATTCCAGGCCGCTGCCGGTGTGGACAAGCGCGGCGCGGGAGGGCCGCGCGCGCCCATCGTCAAATTGCATCGGGCGTATGCCCGCGACCTGGCTCATGTGGCCGATCCGTTGACGTAGCTGCGTGGGGTTTGTGTTCTTGCCGTACAATTCCATGTTGTGTCTCCAGTCATATCCACGTTTTCAGTCCGCTGGAACGTCCGCTGTTGACATTCCAGTATCTTAGGGTACAGCGGCGGAAGCCCCAATGCAAGGCCCGGGCTTCGCCAAAAAGGATTTGCCCGGCTTTTGGGGAAGCGGTATAATGCCGCCGTCTGGGTTTCGGTGTTTCCCCCATGAAATGGCGGTGCACCCGAGCCGCACAACAGCGCAAGATGGAGGGTAGCAACGGTGACGATGACCAAGCGAGAACTCGTGATTCGAGTGGCCAATAGTCTGGGCATGACCCAGAGCGATGTTTCGCAAATTATCGAAAACACGTTCGATACGCTTGCCAAGTCCTTGGCCCATGGTGAGCGCTGGGAACTCCGCGACTTCGGGGTTTTCGAAGTCAAAGTGCGCGCCTCGCGCATTGGCCGCAATCCTAGGACGGGCGACGAGGTTCCCGTACCCGAGCGCCGCGTGGTGACTTTCAGGCCCGGGAAACAGATGAAAAAGATTGTGACCGCCCCCGCCGCAGAGGAGGCCCCGTCGCCGGAGTGATTGCCTTTCGATAGGGAACCCGGTCACGGAGAAAAATCCTTGCTCCCGCGCGTGAACAAAATGCGGGAAGCGGGCGGGTGGTGTCGGCGACAAGTACGGGTAGACCGCCCGGGAAAGAGCGAATGCATGTCCACCATACTTGCAGTTGATACCAGCACATCCGTGAACACCGTTGCCCTCTGTCAGCGGACTCCGTCGAGTCCGGATATTGCCCTGCTTGCGGAAACGGTTGTCGAGTGCCGCCGCTTGCACTCGGAACGCCTGCTGTCCACCGTGGAGTGGGTTTTGCAGGAGGCGGGCGTGGAATTGGACAGTATCGACGCTTTGGCCGTCTCCATTGGCCCTGGCTCCTTCACCGGTCTTCGTATCGGGGTTGCCACATGGAAAGGCTTGGCCTACGGACTCCAGAAACCCCTCCTCGGGGTTCCCACCCTCGATGCAATGACCCACGTCATGCCGCTGGAAAGCGGCTTACTTTGTCCCCTGCTGGATGCGCGCATGAAGGAAGTTTTCGGGGCCGTCTATCGTTTTGAGGCGGGCCACCGGGAAAAAGTGCTTCCGGATTGTGCATGCCCCATTGAAACCTTCCTCAATACATCGCCGTTTTCTACCTTAGAAGGCGCTTCCCCACCAGTGTTCCTAGGCGATGGCGCGCGACTTTATCGCGAACGTATTCTCGCCGTATTACCCGCAGCCCGGTTCGCATCGGGGCCGCTCAGCCTGCCACGAGCCAGTGCGGTAGCCCTGGAGGCTTTTGCGCGGATGGACGCCGGTGATTCAGGCGACCCTGGAATGGTCGCCCCGGTCTATCTTCGCAAGTCGCAGGCGGAGATTCTGCGCGATGAAAAGGCGGGGAACTCATGAGTACCCGGCAACCGCTCACCCGGGCTTTGCACTTTGAGCCCCTGTCCGCCCGGTGGATTCCAGACATGCTGGAGATCGAGCGGGAAGCCTATGCGGATCCCTGGTCCGAGAATATGTTCTTCAGGGAACTGGACAACGGAGCCTCCCATTTTCAGCTCGCCTTCCACGACGGGATATTAATCGGCTATGCCGGTTTCTGGATGGTGCTGGACGAGGCGCACGTGACCAAGGTGACCATTGCCAGTGACTACAGGGGTTTGGGATTGGGTGCGGTTCTGTTCGCTGCCACGCTCGACTTCGCGGCAGAACTTGGTGCCGCCTGGGTGCGCTTGGAGGTTCGGGAAAGCAATACTCCCGCACGCCGCCTATACGCGAGGTTTGGATTTACAGAGGTGCGGGTGCGCAAGGGCTACTACGCCCGAACCAATGAGGACGGGATAGAAATGGCCCGCGAACTGGAAACACCCCCTTCCACCGAGGATGAACAGGGGTTGGACTAGCCAATGCTTTTCAAGGCACAACAACCGGACCACGGAATCGCGACGCGTCAGACGTCCGGTGTCCCCTTGGGCGGTTTGGGTGCCGGGTGCGTAGAGCTTGGTTCCGACGGTTTCTTCCGCAACATCACCATCAACAACAATCGTACGCAGGACAAACGTATTCCCGTGTCAGAGGCCTCCTTTCTTGGGTTGCGCGTTGAAACCGAAACGGGGATCTACGCCCGCGTGTTGCAACGCCGCTCAGCCGCCGGGGAGTCGGATGGGATTGCGGCCTTTCCTCGTTTGCACCCCCACGAATATGAGTGGCAGGGGCTGTATCCGAAGGCCCACTATGTGCTCAAGGATCCCCGCTGCCCGGCCACGGTTGCCTGGGGTGCCTTTTCTCCCATCATCCCCTTCGATCTCGAGGCATCCACCTTGCCCGTGTTCTTTGCCAGCGTACACTGCGGCAATCCGACCAGCGCACCCATGCGGGTGACCGTGGTGTTCAACTGGGAGAATCTCTGCGGCCGCACGGGCACCGGTACAAACGCGCAACTGGCGACGATCACCCCAAAATCCATTGACGAGGATGAGGGAATTGTGAGCGCGCCGGGGCGGCGTGTGGTTTCCGAAAAGGGCAAGGCCCGCATCCTTCCCGGCAATGCGCTCGTTTTCGAAATGAAAGACGGCGAGGACGGAAATGCAGACGGGCAGCACTGTCTCGCAGTGCGTTACCGGGGAGAGGACGAGGTCAGTCTGCTCGCCTGGGATCACCGGGATGCCGGGGCTTGCCAAGCCTTCTGGCAAACGTTTTCCGAACAGGGGCAATTGATGCCTGCTGCAGAAGAGGAGGCGGGCGAGACCTCGGGATCCCTGTGCCTCTCCTTGGTCTTACAGCCCGGCGAAGCGCGCCGTATTGATTACCAGCTCAGTTGGTACTGCCCCACTTTTCGGGTGGGCGACACCGACTTGGGCAATCACTATGCGTCGAGATTCCACAGTGCCACCGATGTGACGCGCCAGACCCTTAAGAATTTTCTGTACTTTGTGACCTCGGTGGACGGATGGCTGCAGCGCCTTCTTTCGGCCAATCTGCCGCCGTGGTTGAGATTCCTGCTGGTCAATTGCAACAGCGTCTTCTCCACCAACTCAATCTACACCTTTGATGGTATTTTTGAGCTTTTTCTGAGTCCAGAGGCGGCTGTCCCCGCAAATCCGGCGGATCGATTGTATGCGACCCTGGGCACCTTGCTCTTTTTTCCGCGCCTAGAAGAGAACCAGTTATTTCGGCAACTGGAAGCCTCTCAGCCGGGGACACCTCGCAAACCGGCGGTACAACTCTTCCCCTTTGTGTCTCGCGACGACGACCGCAACGAGGTCATGGAAACCGCGCAGCTCGTGTTGAGTGCCTACCGAAATTTTGTTTTCACCGGTAGCCTCGCCAAAATTCGCGCATTGCTGCCACGCATACGGCCCTTGCTGGAATCGGTGATGAAACTGGATTCAGACGGAGACGGATTGCCCGAAGACCTTGAATCCGCATTGACCTATGATGGCGTTGCCGTTCAAGGACTCGACGCGCTCTCCGCCGGGTTGTGGGTCGTGTCGCTGGAGGCGATTTCCCGGCTCATGCGTGTGTTGCGCCGCGCGGACAAGGCTGCGGAATTCGCCGAACGGGCGAGGAGGGCCGCCGAAGCCTTCGAGCGCGGGTATTGGGACGAAGAACGCGGGTTTTACCGGCTTTCCCATATTCGTCAGGACGCGCAGGAATCCGCCTGCCATCCGGGGCAGTTGGCAGGTGCCTTTTTTGCCGAATTCCTCGGACTGGGGCCACTTTTTGACGCCAGTCATGTGGCAAGGGCCTTGGAAACCATCGCAATCCGTTATCCCCGTGGCGGGGTTCTGCAGGACTGCGCGGAGAACGTGTGGCTCTGTCCGGCCTATGATGCTGTCCACTATGCCGGTTTAAGAATCATGCATGGCGCCTGCCTGGAGGGGCTTGGCGTGGTAAACAATTTCCTGCAGCATCCAAATTACCCTGTGGACTCCTTCAGTGGGCTTCCCTTGCGACTCCCTGTCTTCTCCGGAGATCGCTGGCAAGGAATCCGCGAGCCCCATGAGGCGGGTTTGTCCGTGTGGTATCTGTTGTTTGTCGTCGAGGGTTTTGATATCTGCATGCCGGAAAAAAGAATTCGCTTCGCCCCCAATCTGCCCCAAGATGTCGGTCCGGTAAAGCTCCCCTTGTTTCTTCCCTCCTGCTTGGGTACCATCGAATACAAGCAGGATATGACGCCTATCTATACGCAGACCGTCGTGCTCAACTTTGACAGCCCCATGGCCGTTGAAACCTTGGAACTGCGGGTTCCCGGCCATGTACGCCACATTGATGTCCAGTGCGCAAGCGCGGAAGGGGATCTTGTTCCCGAATTTGAAACCGAGCCATGGGAGGAGGGGCGACTGGTGCGTATCCATTTCAATAGTTCCGCC
>CAIZGN010000173.1 GCA_903932505.1 Candidatus Hydrogenedentota bacterium | reverse complement strand
GGTTATCTTTTTTCCTTTTTTCTTGTGTGGGTGTTTAGGCGTCGCGGAGGTTTGTTTTCGTTAAATTTCTCTATGTGGTTGCGGCGCATGTGTTTATGTATACACTTAGTGGATTGTTATTATGGAAAACATTATTTTTGTTCTCGTCTGTTGATGAAAAGTAGGTTGATTATGGGTTGAAAATGGGTTGTTTTTTGTCGAAATGGGGTTGTTTTTTTTGATTTCGGGATGGTAGTGGTGATGTTGTTGGTGGGGTGTGGTTTAGTGGTCATTTTTTGTGTTCTCCTACCCTTTGGCACCGGTTGTTGCATTGGTGGGGCTAGGCAGGCTCGCCCCCTGAGGGCTGTAGCGCAGCGTTCCCGCCGCTCGGATGGGGTGGATTTGTTCGCTTACTGTGGAACATGTTTATCGAGGCGGTGTTTCGTACAATAAAACAGGAAAACACGCCAAGACATCCGGGGCTAATGTTGATATTGTCGGGCAGGTAGATTGTTGTTTGCTGTTTTCCAAGCACTCATGGCTTCTGGTATGGTGGAAGGATGGGTGATTTAACTCTCGGTGTCTGAAGCAGCCGAAGGAGATTACTGTGATTGGAATAGATTTTTCGGGTAAGACGGCCATTATAACCGGGAGCAGCCAAGGTCTCGGGGAGACGACGGCGCGGGTGTTCCACCAAGCGGGTGCTAATGTGGTGGTGAATTATTTTGCTGATCCGCAGGGGATTAACAAGGCCCTCGCGGATAAAGTCGTTGAATCGCTGGGTGACCGCGCGATGGTGTTCGAAGCGGATGTCCGTGATGAAAGCGCGGTTGTTGATATGGTGGGCGCGACCGTGGATAGGTTCGGCAGTCTGCATTATGTGGTGAATAATGCGGGCATTATTCGTGACAAGACGCTCAAGAAGATGACGCGTTCAGATTGGGATATAGTGGTCGACACGAATCTTGTGGGGGTGTTCAATGTTTGCAAGGCGGCCGTTGACCGCATGGAAGACGGTGGCAGCATCGTGAATCTGAGTTCGATATCGGCCTTTGTGGGGTTCTTCGGGCAGGCCAACTATGCTGCGGCAAAGGCGGGCGTGGCCGCGCTCAGCAAGGTGCTCAGCAAGGAGGTGGCGCGGCGGCGCATCACAGTAAATGCGATTGCGCCCGGGGTCGTTCTGACGGAAATGGGGAAGAGCATCCCTGAGGATGTGCGAGCCGGTATGTTGGCGAATGTTGCGTTGGGTCGCTTTGGTGAGTCGGCTGAAATCGCGAATGTTGCCCTATTCCTGTGCAGTGATCTTGCCTCCTATATCACGGGTCAGGTGATTCATGTTAATGGGGGTTGGATTTCGTGAGTGATGCACTCAAACGTAAACTGTGTTCTGCGGGTGAAGCGGTGGCTTTGATAGCGGATGGCAGTACGGTGGCCAGTGGCGGGTTTGTTGGTGCCGGGCATCCTGAGGCATTGACGGCTGCGCTTGAGAAGCGCTTTCTTTCGGAGCATAAGCCTTGCGAGCTGACCCTTGTATATGCGGCCGGTCAGGGGGACGGGAAAAATAGGGGTGCCAATCATCTGGCGCACAAGGGGCTTGTCCGGCGTGTGGTGGGCGGGCATTGGGGGCTTGCCCCCAAACTTGGCAAGATGGCTTTTGACGGGGAGATTGAAGCCTATAATTTCCCGCAGGGTGTTATTTGTCAATTGTATCGCGACATCGCAGCGGGTCGACCGGGATGCATCACGCATGTGGGGCTTGGAACATTTGTTGACCCGTTGGATCAAGGGGGACGTCTTAACAAGCAAACGCCGCCCGGCTTGGTGGAGCGGGTCGAGCTTGCGGGTCGGACATGGCTTTTTTATCATGCATTCCCCATCCATGTGGCTTTGATTCGCGCGTCGGCCGCCGATGTTTATGGCAATCTCCTTACGACCCATGAGGCGGTCATTTGTGAAATACTGGCCATTGCCCAGGCGGCTCATAATCATGGCGGGATCGTAATTGCCCAGGTCGCCGAGCTGCTGGATCATCCTGCCAAGCCTCAGGAGGTTCAAGTGCCGGGGATCTTGGTGGATCGCATCGTTGTGGCTGAGCCGCACGAACATGAGCAGACCTTTGGTGAGGGCTATAATCCCCGCTACTGTTCGGCGCGACCCGATAACACATCGATGGCAACACTGCTTCCCCCCATGCCGATGGATGAACGGCGCATTATCGCTGCACGGGCCTGTGATGAATTGCCCGATGGGGCGCTGGCCAATCTCGGCATCGGGATGCCGGAGGGTATAGCCCGGATCGCCGCAGAGCGGGGACTTTTCGACAAGTTCACGCTAACGGTGGAAAGCGGACCCATTGGCGGAATTCCTGCGGGAGGCCTCAGTTTCGGGGCGTCGATGTATCCTCAGGCCATTGTAAACCAACCGGCCCAGTTTGATTTTTATGATGGCGGTGCCTTGGACTATGCGGCGCTGGGGGCGGCGCAGATTGATGCGGCGGGCAACGTCAACGTTTCCAAGTTCGGTTCCCGGCTTGCCGGGGTGGGTGGCTTTGTGAATATCAGCCAAACGGCCAAGCGCCTCGTGTTCTGCGGGACTTTCACGGCCGGAAATCTGAAGGTTCAGGTGGAGGACGGTCAGCTGAGGATTTTGAGCGAGGGGCAAGTCCGCAAGTTTGTAAAGTCCGTGGAGCAGGTTTCGTTTTCTGCTGCGCGCGCGCGTGAATGCGGTCGGCAGGTGCTGTATGTCACGGAACGGGCGGTCTTTGCGCTGGTGGAGGAGGGGTTGGAACTGATTGAGATCGCACCGGGAGTGGATCTGGAATCTCAGGTTCTGGCTCTGATGGATTTTCGACCTGTCCTTCGCAATGTGCGGACTATGCCCCGTAACGTTTTCACCCCTCCGGGTGTGGAGTGAACCATGAAGAAAGTTGTGATTGTTGGAGCGGCACGTACCCCGCTGGGTCGTTTTCTGGGCGCATTGTCAAAGTATTCTGCGGTGGACTTGGCCGTGGCGGCAGCGCGACCGTTGGTGGAGTCGATTGGGCCTGAAAACATCGACCAAACCATTTTGGGCAATGTATTGTCGTCCGGCTTGGGGCAGAACCCCGCGCGGCAGGTGGCCCTCGGGTTGGGTATTCCCATTGACCGTCCCGCGTTTGCTACAAGCATGGTTTGTGGATCGGGGATGCAAGCTGTGATCCTTGGTTCCCAGGCCATCCGATGCGGCGATGCGGAGGTGGTTCTTTGCGGAGGAACCGAGTCGATGAGCAATGCGCCATTTTTGCTTCCAAATGCGCGTGGGGGTCTTCGGCTTGGGGATGCCGCGCTCAAGGATGCCATTTTGTCCGATGGTCTTATGGATGCCTATTCGGGTGAACACATGGGGTTTCACATGGAGGGGCTGGCGGAAGAACTGGGGATTACGCGCGAAGCACAAGATACTTTTGCCTATCGGAGCCAGCAACAGTGGGCGATGGCGCAGGCTAACGGCGTGTTTGCGTCCGAAATTGTTGGTTTGCCTGAACTTTCCCAAGATGAGCATCCCCGGCCCGACACGCCAATGAGTAAATTGTCGACACTCAAGCCTGCGTTCAAGCGC
>CAIZGN010000172.1 GCA_903932505.1 Candidatus Hydrogenedentota bacterium | reverse complement strand
TCTTGCCGCTTTCATAGCGCACAAAGACCTTGGGGTTCGCCGGATCAGAGTTATCCTCCGTTATCCGGGGAGCGCCATAGTGGTTCCAGTCGTAGGTATAACTAATGTCCGTGCTGTGTATGCCATCGATTTCAATTTCAAAACCGTGGCATTCCGCACCCGTGTCGTTCACCGTGTCAAAGTTGTTAATGCTGCCATAGGCGATGCTCGCCTGGGCCGATGGCGTTAGAAGCAGGGCGCAAAGTGCCCCGGCTACCAAAAAAACGCCCAATACGCCACCACTGAGTTTATTGACCATGCTGACCTCCTTTTCGGCCTTCGGCCCGATAGCCGTTCCCAAGGCCGCCTTTTAGACTTCCGCGCCCTGAACGCCAACCGCCCGGTCGTCGACAAGACACGCCCTTCCAAGTTGTACCGAAAGCATAAACGGGGATACCCGGCCAAAAATTCCCGGGGAAGGCAGGGAACTAGAGAGGTAGCATGTTCCCCTTGTCCAGATGGCGGGTGATGGTGGCGTACGTGGAGGCTTTGGGGTCGTGGGTCACCATGATGATGGTCTTGCCGAAATCCTGGTTAAGCTTACGCAGGATATTCAGGGCTTCCTCGGCGGCATGGGCGTCCAGATCCCCGGTGGGCTCGTCAGCGAGCAGCATGTCCGGATCCGTCACCAACGCGCGGGCAATGGCCACACGTTGCTCCTGACCGCCGGAAAGCTGGCGTGGCAGGTGCGTGACACGGTCGCCCAGACCCACGATGTCGAGCGCGGTCAGCACATGTTCCTCGCGTTCGCGCCTAGATAATCCGGTGAGTAGCAGAGGCATCTCCACATTTTCGAAGGCGGTCAGCACCGGGATCAGGTTAAACGACTGAAAGACAAACCCGATGTGTTCGTTGCGCCAGCGGGAAAGCTCATCCTCGGAAAGCCCGCCGATATCGTGCCCAAGCACCATGCAGTCGCCCCCGGTGGCGCGATCGATGCCCGCGATAATGTGCAGCAGGGTCGACTTGCCCGAACCGGACGGCCCCATCAGCGAAAGAAATTCGCCGGAAAGGACATCCAGGTCAATATTATCCAGTGCCACGACATCGGCGCCGCCGTGTGCAAACACTTTGCGCAGGCCACGCACTTGGACGACGGGTTCTTCACTCATAAGGCCTCCCTCAGGGCGCAGCCACGGCGCGGTCGCCGTTGGTCAGTTGTTCCAGCGGACTGGTAATCAGCGTCTCGTTTCCGGCCAGACCCTTCACCACCTCAATGCCCCGTTCGGATTCCCCACCCAAAGTCACAGGCCGCATCACCGCCTGACCATCCGTCAGGGTAAACACCGCCGTACTGTTTTCCCTCCGAACGATGGCCGAAGCCGGCAGCCACAACCGGGGTTGGTCGGGCGTGGCCGTAGTCGCGGCCGTTTGAGCCTCCCCAAGGAATGTCACCCGGGCGTTCAATTCTGTAAACACCAGCGCATCAGGCTTGAGAAAACGCACCTTGACCTGAACCGTCCCCTTTTGACGGTCGGCCTGCGGCGAAATCTCATCCACCACGCCTTCGTAAACCGTGTCCGGATTCGCATCAAGCCGAATTTCGGATTTCTGCGCCAGTTTCACCTTCGCAAGTTCGGATTCGTTCAGATCCGCCTCCACCTGCAGGTCGGAAAGGTCGGCCATGCTCACCACCGAACTCTTGGCACCCCGCGTGCCGCCAAAATTCATATTGGTCACCAACTCCCCTTGTTCGGCCAGCTTTTCGAGAATGGTTCCGCTGATGGGGGCGCGAATCACCGTATAGCTCAGCTCGGTCTTCGCGTATTCCATTTCCGCCTGCGCAGCCTGATACTGGGCTTCCGCCGCCGCAATGGTCTCCTGCCGGGGACCAATCTTGACCAGCTCAGCGGTCTTCTTTTCCGCATCCAAGCGGGCCTGCCCCACCTCGACGGCCGTTCTCGTGCGATCCAGCTCCTGCCTAGACACCATGCCCTTCTTGGCCAGCGTCTCCGCCCGTTCCAGTTCGCGGCGTGCATCCGCCAGCGTGGCCCCTGCGGAATCCACCGCCGCCTGCGCGGCGGCGATTTCCTGGGGACGGGATCCCGACCGAAGCTCAGCAAGACGCGCCTGCAGCGCGGCCGCCTGCGCCTCTGAAGCGCGCACGCGCGCCTGATAGTCGTCGTCTTCAAGGGTAATCAGGATGTCGCCCTCTTTCACCTGCGCGCCCCGCTGAATATGGATCTGCTTAACCCGGGCCACGACCTTGGAGCTCACCTCCACCTTGTGCCGGGGTACCACATAGCCGCTCGCCGTCACCATCGGCGCACCTTTGCCCGCCACCACGGATTCCTGCTCAATGCGGGTGGTGACCACTTTGATGGGCGCGTTCAGTTTGGTGTAGATCGCACCCGCCGCAATCGCGACGATCACCAGCAGGCCGATAACCTTGGGCCAACGGTTTCCCCGGCGTCGCGGATGCTTGCGCGACTTGTCAATACGCAGTTTGGATAACTGTCCGTCTAAGCGTTCTTCTGTCATGGTGAGGGATCTTAGTCTGTTTTCTACGCTTGCCGCAAGGCCGCCAGCACGGGCTGACGCGAAGCGGACCAAGCGGGTGGAAAGCCGCCGATAACCCCCATCGCCCCCGCAAAAGCCATGCCCTTGAGCATAAGACCGGGGGTGATGGAGAAATAAAACACTATCTCGCTGAAGGACTCAAAGTTGGTGGTGCCGGTGGCCAATCCGTTGATCGGCATGGCCAGCACGCAACCCAGTGCCCCTCCCAACAGGGAGAGAAAAATCGACTCAATGAGAAAACTGGCCATGATGGCCGTTCCCGAAAAGCCCAAGATGCGCAGCGTGCCTATTTCACGAACCCGGTTGGCCACGTTCGCGTACATCGTGTTCATCCCCGCAAAACAGGCGCCAATCGCCATGGTGAATGCCAGAAAGGTCGCAAAGGCCTTCACTGGTTTCGAGGTCTTCGTCTGCTCGGAATAATACTGGGCCTCATTCTTCGCCACCAGTTTCAAGCGACGGTCAGCAGAAACGTAATCCTGAACGGCGCGCACCGATGCGGCATCCCGGGCGCGCAGTGCCACGGAACAGTAGAAATCCCGGTCAAACTCCTGCTGAACTTCCTTGCCGTCCGCCCACACCTCAGAATCAAACGCCGAACCCTGTGCATCGAAAACCCCGACAATGGTGAACTCGCCCCGGCCCAGCCGAGGGTGGTCACCCAAGCCCAGACCCTTAAAGCGATTTGCCACAGAACGCGCGACGATGGCCTCGCGAAGACCGGGCCGAAAATTCCGCCCTTCGATAATGCGTACCATCGGCCGCAAGGCGAAGGCATTGGGGTGTACCCCGCGAATCTGGAGATTGGCCGTCTTCCCGTCCCGGCGTGGCACATTGATCAAACACAGAATTTCAGGCACCGCCAGTGGCTCGCCGTCTGGCCCGGGGGCAATCCCCGGCGCATTGCGGGCCACCTCGTATTGGGCGATCGAGAGCTGGCTCTGACCCTCCACCTGCGCACCGGAACGCATGATGATGACATTCAACGGGTCGCCCGTGGCCGCCAGCGCCCGCTCGATCCCACCGGCCAGCGACATCACGATCACAAACGTCGCCACCACCAGCGCAAAAGTGCCCGCTGTAATCAGCGTACTCTTCCACCGCGTGGCCAGATAGCGAATGTTGTATTTGATGGGAATCAGCATGGTCAATCCAAACGCCGCATGGCGCCCGTGATGGTTAAATTAACCGCCTGTCGTGCCGGAAGAAAACCGGCCACCAACCCGATGACCAGTCCGGCCCCCACCACCGAGGCATAGGTGCTCGGAAGCACCACAAACTGCGTGATGAACCCTTGTGTGATGCGGTTCATGTCGGCGTACTTGAGCGATTCCGCCAGCAACAGTCCCAGCACCGTCCCCACCGTCGAAATCAAAAGCGCCTCACCCATGACCAACGCCAGAATGATGGATTGGGTGTAACCGATAGTCTTCAGAATCGCCACCTCGCGCAGACGCTCCCGCACGGTCATCGCCATCGTACTCACCGCCACCAGCAACATCGTAAACACCACAACCCCCGCCACAGAACCGATTATCGTCTGCACGTTGCCCAGCATCGAAATGAAACCCAGCACGAACGCCTTTTCGGTCTCTGTCTTGGTTTCTGCCGGCGAATTCCGGAAAAGTGCGTCGATGGCCTGCCCCGCCATCGGAACCGACGCCGCATCTTTCGCCTTCACGGCAAAAGCGCCCACCTCCCCTAATCCGCCAAGCGCCTCATCCATATAGTCATACCGGAAATACATGGTTTCCTGATTCAGGGGATCCGCAAAGGTGCCCACGATCTTCAGTTCGAGATCCACCGGGAAGATCGTCCCTTGCAAAGTAATCGTGTCGCCCACTTTCCAGCCAAACCGCTTGGCCAAGGCCTCGCTGGGCACCGTGCCAGTCCGCGTCGCAATGAAAGCCGCCTTCTGCTCCGGACTGATCTTCTGCTCCGTATATATCTCAAATATCTCGTTCGCTTCCACCCCGAAATTGGCAAAAAAGAAGTCCGGATCTTTGTACACGCCGTTGAACCACTGAAGCGCGGAAACATGCTCAATATTGGGTACCCGGCGAATCTTGTCCCGGTAGGACAGTGGCATGGCATCGGCAATCGACGTGGTGCGGGTCACGATCACCCGCAGCGCGGACTCATCCAGCATCGGCGGATGCATCAACACATCCATGAACGTGAGCAGTGCCGTCAGCAGAAACAGGGAAAAGCCGATGCTCAGCACCGTGAGGCCTGTGCGCCGTTTGTTCCGAATGGCATTACGCCAAATAAAGCGAAAGAAACCCATTCTGCTGCTTTCCGTTCCCTTGTGTGAAGGCGCATAGTACCGAGAAACGGGGCATGGTATCCACTTTTGCCCGGCAAAACAGCTTCTCGACGTGCTTTCATCCGCTAAAAACCCACTAGAACCATAGACTTTATGGGCGCACGCTCCAAGCGGACCGAATCGCCTTCAAGCGAGGGTAGACCACCGAGCAATACAGCATCGCCAGTACCACCGATATCAAAAATATCCCCAACCGGAAATAGCGTCCACCAATAGGCAAATAGGCAATCTGGTAGATCCACGGATGCAGGGGGTCGTACCACACTCCCAGCAGGGAGCGACCCACATTGTCCTGCAGCGACTCATCGGTGGCAAGCTCCCCCGTAAAAGCGACGTCTTCAAACTTTCCATGGGGCAACACAGGCAGAAGGGTGTCCAAGGTTTTCGCAATCCGCTTGCTGTCCTTGCTGCGCAGGACTTCCCGCACCTCCGGGGGGATATCTTTCTCCGAAGCGTAACCACGCGACCGCAGGTCGGAAACCAGCGGTTCCGGGATATGCTCAAAACCCAAAACACCGCGACGCTCAAGAACCTCCCGAACTTCAAGCGGGAGATTGTCGAAGGTCACATAGCCGTGTTGGGCAAGCCGCTCACGCAGGTTCTTGGGCAGGGCAACGAAGACCAGACGCTGGAAACGATTCGGATGCGCAATTCCATAATAGGCACGCCCTTCCACGATGTAGCAGAAAGCCACCTCAAGCCACGACTTGCCGCCTTCCTCCACCGTCGCCAAAGCAGACACCCGCGCCGTCGCCATGCGCCACTGCCCCGACGGCTGAAAAATCCACCAGTTCAAGCACAACGCAACGGACAACAGCAGACTTGCCAAGCCCACCCATTCCAGAGCACCGAAACGAAAGCGCTGACCTTTTTGCCTGAGACTCATACCACGAACCCACCACTAAAACAACCGCCGAATGCTCCTCCCACGAACGCCTCCTGTTCTTGCTACACCCATTCTAAATCAATGGAGGACCAAGGTCCAACTCGTTCGCTTCTCCATCCTCACAAACCCAATGTGGAGCAGACATTCCTGTCTGCTCAAATCCCAC
>CAIZGN010000171.1 GCA_903932505.1 Candidatus Hydrogenedentota bacterium | reverse complement strand
GCCTGCGTGGCCTGACTGGCGAAGGCGAAATCCTCCAGCGAGTCGGGCACCTCGCCGAACAGGGCGCGAATCTGGTTCTTCATCAATTCCACGCGGTAATTCTCGGGGCCGTAGAGCGGGAGTCCGGGAACGGGGGAGGTCGAGTGGAGATTCCAT
Source organism: Candidatus Hydrogenedentota bacterium (assembly GCA_903932505.1). GTDB lineage: Bacteria > Hydrogenedentota > Hydrogenedentia > Hydrogenedentales > CAIZGN01 > CAIZGN01. Next base: position 23,069 of record CAIZGN010000171.1, on the reverse strand, counting down.
TCGGGATTGTCCTCGCAAGGCCATACCCGATCAGCACTGATGAATTGGCGGATGGAATCGGGATCCGGGCAGCCGTGATAACCGATTTCACTGGCGAAATGGCAAAAGGCGGACTGGTAGTATTCCGCCTTGTAGTATCCGCGTGGTCCCCAGAGGTGGTTTTCGGGGAGAAAGCGGTCGCCCACGGGGTAGGCCTTTTCGTCGATGTAGGGCGAGCTGGGTAGATAGGGTCTCGCGGGATCCTCGAGGCGGAGGACTTCCGGCAGGGTTTGGCGGGTGAGGACGTTTTGGTTGGGATCGCCGAGCCCAAACCACTGATAGGCTTGGTCGCACTCGTTGTCGCCCGCCCAAAGCACGAGGCTGGGATGCTGGCGCAAACGCCGCACCACCTTGCGGGCCTCTTCCGCGATACGTCGCTGGAATTCGGGGTCTTGGGGATACACGGCGCAGGCCATGGCGAAATCCTGCCAGACCATCAAGCCTTTCGCATCGCAGAGCGCGAAGAAGCGGTCGGATTCATACACGTTGCCGCCCCAGCAGCGCAGGATGTTGCAGTGGGCCGCAACGGCGAGGTCGATCACGGCATCGGTGCGATCGAGGTCCCGGGCATGGAAGACATCCAGCGGCACCCAATTGGAACCCTTGGCGAAGATTTTTTCGTCATTGACATAAAAGCAGAACTCACCCGAGCCGGAGGCATCCGTGAGACTTGTGCGTTCGAGACGAACCGTGCGCAGGCCGAAATCGAAGCTGCGGGTGTGAATGGCGACTCCGTCTTTGACCAGGGAAACGCGCACGGTGTAGAGACAGGCCTCCCCATAGCCGTTGGGCCACCACAGATTCGGATGTTCCAGCGAAAACCGATGCGCCCCGAAGTCGGAAAACAGTTCGATAGTCTCGATAAAGGCGGACTCGCCGCACCGGCCTTCCATTTGAAGGTGATACCGGCTTCCGGGCGTTTCTTGGGTGTGGAGCCGATACTTGAGGCTGAGGTCGGCGCGTTGGTGTGCTTGATCGATTCGCACGGTTTCCAGATGGAGGGTTTCGATGCGTTCTTCGGGTAGAAAGCGGAGATAGATGGGACGCCAGAGACCCGCTGACAGGGCGCGCGGCATGATGTCCCATCCGTACATGTGCGGGGCCTTGCGAATGTGCAGGGCATCATAATTGATAGTGTGCGCTCCCAGACTCGGGGGATAGTCGTAGCGTTTTGCCTCTAAGCGCGGCGGGCGCAGATGGATGAACAGTTCATTCTCAGGCCGAAGACGACTGCGGACATCGAAGACATGCTCGACAAGCATGTTGTCCGTCTCACCAAGGAATTCACCATTGAGGAAAAGGGTGGCGCAGCAGTCGATGCCTTCGAAAACGAGTTCGACGGCACCTTCGTGAAGTTCCGGCAGGGTAAAGCGACGCCCATACCACACATGGGCAAGCTCGAAGTCGCGAAGGCGGGCGATGTTCATTCCTTGGAAGGGATCAGGGATGTGACCAATTCGTTCCAGATCCAACTCGACGTTTCCGGGCACCTGCGCGTCGTGAAACGACAATCCGGCGCGCTCGGCGTCGTGCTTTGTGGCGCATTCCGTGGCTGGGGCATCCAGCGAGTAGGCGAAGTACCATGCGCCTCCGAGGTTTATGTTTTCTTGCGTGTCGGGCATGATGGAATCTTTCCTTCAGCGATGGTTTCTTTTTTCTGGCATTCTCACGGGTTGGCGACAAGGCCTGAGGTCATAGATGCCAGATTGGTCACTGCGATTTCAATGTTTGGTCCTCCGGCGAGGTCATGCTAGGCTTAAGGTCTGAAACTTTGGCGTCGAACCCCCGGAGGAATGAATGATGACGACCATGGTGGTATTGGTGTTTGCCTTGCAGGCGGTGCAGACTTTGGAATTGCATTCGGCGACCCCGAGTGCGACCAGCGTCCCTTGTTATGGGCGCCTGGATTTGAATCTCGACCTCAAGTCGGGTTGTGCGAATCCGTTCGACCCCGCTGAGATAGCGGTCTATGCCGAGTTTGTGTCTCCGGATGGAAAGCGGGTGCGGGTCAACGGATTTTATTACCAGCCTTGCTCGGGGAAGGCGGAGAAGGATGTGGAGACCATTGAGCCTGACGGGGCGGCTTTCTGGCAGATCCGGTTTTCGCCGAATCTTGCCGGGGCCTGGCGGTATCAGGTTTTCGCCAAAGACCGCAGCGGTGAGGCTTCGTTGCCGGAGTCCGGATTTGAGGTGACCGCTTCGACCTCGGCGGGTTTCGTGCGGCGCAACACCAGCACTCCAAACCTGTTCATGCGCGACAACGGTCAACCCTACATCCCCATCGGGGAGAACATGTGCTGGGGGCGGCTCTATGATTATGACCAATGGTTACCCGCCCTGGGGCAGGCCGGGGGAAACTGGATCCGGCTTTGGACGTTTCGCTGGAACTGTGGCCTCGAATGGACGGCCCTGGATCGGCAATCGTGGGATTACGGGACGTTTGACGGATTGGGAAAGTATAACCTGTGCAGTGCGTGGCGTCTGGATCGCATATTGGACACGGCGGATCAGAACGGGGTTTCCGTGATGCTTTGTCTCGGAACCTATGGCGAGTTTACGACCGGGGGCTTCTTCAATGAGGGGATGTGGAATACGAACCCGTACAATGCGGCCAACGGTGGGCCGTGCGCCAAGCCGGAAGACTTTTGGACCGACGAGCGGGCGCGACAACTGTACAAACAGCGTTTGCGGTACATCTCGGCGCGCTACGGATGGCGCACGAATGTTTTCGCGTGGGAATTCTGGAATGAGGCTCATGCACCGGCGGCGTGGGTGAAGGAAATGGCACAGTATTTGAAGGGGACGAGCGATACGGATCCTGCCGATCCGTTCGGGCATCTGGTGTCTACGACCTATGGCGACGCCGAGGTGTGGAATCTTCCCGAGGTGGATTTTACGCAATCGCACCTTTACGGAGAGGCGAATATTCCGGATGCAGCCCCAGTGATTCATGACGATGCCCAGCAACACCTCAAGTATGGCAAGCCGCATTTCGCGGCGGAGTTTGGCATTGACTGGCGTTCCTCGGATGACAAGCAGGACACCGTGTTTGCCGGGGTGAATCTGCACAACGCGATGTGGGCGTCCATACTGTCGGGCAATGCGGGCGGGGCGATGATTTGGTATTGGGACACGTATGTGCATCCCGGTCGGCTGTATCCGCAGTTCGCCACGCTGCGGCGTTTTGTGGACAAGGCCGCGTGGATGGAGGGGCCTTGGAAACCGGTGGAGGCGGACCCTCCTGAGGTTCATCTTGAAACGGAGACCTGGCGCGATTTGGTGAGTGCGCCCACGGCGGGTTGGGGGAAGAGCTTGGTTCCGGCATTTACGATCTCGGCACTCAACGGGGCGGGTAATGATCCGCTGCCGACCTTTCTGTACGGGTCGTACAAACCTGAATTGCGGGTTCCGATTGTGTTGAAGACGCGACACGAGCGGCCGTGGCGGTTTGACCTGGTCGTGAATTCGGTTTGCACGATGGTGCGTGTTCAGTTTTCACTGGATGGCGCGGTGGTGCGGGAGATGACCTTGTCAGCGGTACCGCCGGAGAAAGGTGGTCCGAAAGCCGAATACGAATCCACCGAACTGCGCAACGATTACCCGTGCTATCAGGCACGTTTCAACAAGGCGTACGGGATCGACGTTCCTGCGGGGGAACACACCCTGATGGTGGATGTTGTCGAGGGGGACTGGTTGAGCGTTACGAATTACACGTTCTCGGGCTATGTGAGCAACCGGTATCCGCGCATGAACCATTGCGGTATGACAAACGGACGGCAGGCACTGGTCTGGTTGCAACATGCCGACCATAATTGGCGTAACGTGAAAGCCAATACAGTGGTTGAGGCTATCAAGGGTGCCTGCACGATGGTACACGGGCTGCCTGCGGGGCCGTATGTCTGTGAATGGTTTGACCCTTGGAAAGGGGAAGTCATTCAGCAAGTATCTGTGGTGGCTTCGGCGGAAGGGTTGTCGCTCGCCGTTCCGAATTTGACCACCGACATTGCGGTATGGTTGCACCCTGAGTGATGCGCCCATAAACGGGTCGCCCCCGCATCGGTGGATGCGGGGGCGGCCGGTTGGTTGGTTGTCAGGGAAGACTATACGATGCGGCTGCGACGGGTGCGGATGAGCAGTCCGCCCACGCCCAAGCCCATAAGCGCCAGGGAGGCCGGTTCGGGGACGGGAACGGGGTCGGAATCCGGGGTCGCATTAATCCGGCCCATCAGGTTGTCATTGCCACAGCCCATGGTGAAGTGGAAGAGGAGGCCATCGGCCAAGTAGGAGTCCAGATCCCAGCCGGTGTTGTCGAAGAGATCCAAGGACACCAGATTGTGACTGCCCGTTGTCGTTGTTCCGCCACCGTTGTGATCGTCGCCACCGTCATGGCCGTCGTGACCGTCGTGACCGTCGCCACCGTCACTGCTCGCCGCGTCACCCAGCAATCCCGTCTGGGCATTGGTAAGGCCCGTCTGGTAGCCGATGGTGCCGCTGCCGACTTGTGTGCCACCGCTGACGTAGCGGTAGGGGTTGGATTCGTCGTTGTTGCCGTAGTAGACGCTCAGCCACTTGTCGGTGCCGCTCAGGTCGATGACCTTGTAGGTCATGTGCTCGAAATCGAAGTCCAGCACGTAGTCGAACCCATAGTCAAACTCGGAGTTCTTGTAGCCGTTTCCGGTGCGGGGCAGGGTGTCAGTGCCGTAGGTGGCATCGCCGTCAACGTCGATGAAAAGGTCTCCCGACATGACGCCACCGTTGCCATTGACGAAATCATAGCCACCGACCATGTTCAGCACGTTGCCATCCAAGAAGAAGCCTTCGAGATCCCAGCTTTGTCCTGTGGAGTTACCGGGCTCGACTTCCTGATCTTCCTGCACGCCGTTCCAGCCCGTCGTGCCGCAGTTTACCTTGTCAAAAATGGTGATATCGGTCCCCAGACCGGCTGCAAAGGCCCCGCTTGAGAGCACCACGATGATTACGCTCAGTACCAGTTTCTTCATGACCTCACTCCTTATGTTCAGTGTTGTTTCCGCTTACTTCAGTTTTTCTTTTTAATTCTTCGCTTAACCCCTTTTATAGCGCATTTTCCGTGCCAAGTGGCTTGTAATCCTGTATCGCTATATATATCAATAGCTTACGGGAATAGGGGTGGTGCTTTTAGATTCGGGAAAAGCGGAAAGAATTATTCATGCTTGAGTAATTGTAGGGTGGAAACCACATCGAGGTGCATGGCGAAATGGCAAGGTGGGGCGATCCAAGTACTGCGGGATGCAAGAAGGACTAAGTGGTGCTGATCCAGGCCTCGGTTTATCTAGGCTCGCTTTGCGGCGAGTAGTTGGCGGGCAAGTTGGGCCTGAGCTGGGAGATTGCCAATTTTTTCGGCGAGGGCTTTTGCCTCTGGGGTGTCGAACTTTCGACCGACGTTATTGATGCGGTCATATTGGAAGTCGCCGGGGGCGTTGCTTCTCGTGTTAATGACGTAGCCCAATTCGTAGTGGCATGGGGAGAGGGGCAGACTGAGCGAGGGGCCCACCGATTCTCCGATACCGTTGTTGAGGATGAACCAGTAGAGATTGGGCGGGTAATCGAAGGAGAGGACTTTTTCCATCTCGTTCATGACGGCATTTTGGTCGCCATCGATGGCGACAAAGGTTTGGGCTGGATTGGACTTTGCGGCACCCCATGCGATTGCGAGGCTGCTTCCCATGCCGCCGGCATTTTCGAAGGTGTATTCGGTCAATCGCAGGGCTTGCATGGCGCGGGGGTTGAAACCGTTGCCGACAATATAGAAAGGGTTCTGATCTTTCATCTTTTCGTGTATCTGAGTAAGGGCCTCATCGCGGGATATGTGGGGTTCCTTTTGGACTTGCGTGAATGGTTTTCCCTTTCGGGCGGACACGTTGGCGTAGTAGTCGGGGTCGAAATAGCGGAGTTGGGCGTCCGCCACGGGGCGCAATGGGTAGGATTTCTTGAAACCCGGGGGAGACACCCGGATACAAGCAAGATTCCCGGCGATGGAGTCGTCAATCGCGGCTTCAACCGCATAGGCCAAGCCGATGCCGTTTCGCTCCCCGTACACATGATCCGCGCCCAGCGTGGTGACGGTGTCGGCCTGGGTGACTTGGCCCAGCAGAATATGGGGCTCGCTATTGTCGAGCAAGGCGTCAAATCCTCGCCAGCTCGCCATGACAATGCCCGGTATCTGATGGACGAGCATGATGCTCCTGAGGTAGTCCATGGCGTTTGAGAATCCGCTGTTTTGCATGGTCATGAGGGATACCTCGCCGGTGGCGAGCCATCGCCCGATTGCGACTGCCGGAACGGAACGTTCGGACGGCAAGACCCAGCGGTTGACCTTGCCTTCCGCGGCGAGATCCATGAGATATTGGTCCATGGATGCGAGAATGGAGTCGGCGACCATGCACACGGTGTTAATGCCTCGGCGGAGGAAAGCATCAATAATCTCGACATCGGTAGGGACGGAGGAAAGGAATTTTGCAGCCCAAGGCGAGGCGAACTCGCTCTTTTCGGCAATGGCGCGTTCGACCAATTTCTCAACCCTTGCGCGGGGCTCGTCAATGGGTATGTAGTTGGCGAGTCGTGGGTTGGTTTGTCGAAGTTTCTGGGCGATATCGTAGGCTATCACTCGGGCGAAGGCGAGGGATACCGCCGGAGCCTCTTGTTCGAGGGCGGAAAAGCGTTCCAGAGGTAGCCGCCGGAGGTGGAGGTCGGTATGGGCGTAGACGGCCGCCGAGCGGGTTGCCTCGGAGACCGGGCCAGGGCCGATCATGCTCATTTCCCCGACCATACTTCCTACCTCGAGATAGCCCAGGATGCGGGTTGTGTTGTTGACTGCATCATGGAATTCGACACGGGCGGTTCCCGAGTCAATGACATAGCAACCATCGTTTGGGTCGCCCTGACGCATGACGCCCACCCCAGCAGGGAAACTAACCTCTTCAAGGTAGGTTTCGAAAATGGTTCTTTCTTCGGCGGTCATGAGGTCGAGTATCATGGGCTGGTATCCTCCGCGCATGGGAAGTAGGTTGGGTGCTTGTGCTTAGGTCATAGACCGGGAATGTCGTGGAGCGGGGCCTCCAGTTCGACCTGCATCGCGTTGTTGGCAAGCGCGAATAGGACATATTGCGACACGATGGTGACGAGGTCGACAAATTCGGATTTCTTCAGTACGTTTTTCCAGCGATCCCACGTCTCTTGCCGCAGCGTGCGCTGCTCAACAAGCTCGTCGGTGAGTTCGAGGAGGGCGAGATCGCGCTCGGGGAATGCGGATGCGGTGAGCGGTTGCTTTACCGCTTCTATTTCTGCCTCGGTGACACCGAATTCTCGGGCGACGGGGACATGGTGTTTCCAGACGTAGTCACAGCGGTACAGGAAACCCATGCGCAGAATGATTAGCTCCTGTTCCCGGATGGAGAAGCCCATGGCGAGTTTTGAGGTGACCCAGTAGTCGAGGAAAGGGCCGAAGATTTCTGGGTTGTACATCAGTGTGCCGAGTACATTTTTGGGGAAGTTGGTTCCCTTGAGTCCTGCGCCGGGTATTCGTTCCAACGTGGCAACCCAGTCGGGACGCATATCCTCGACCGACAGGGGTTCTATTCGTGGTGTGGTCATCTTCGATCCCTTTATGGGTTGTTGCTGTTTGCTCGCCGCTATTGAATGAAAATACTGCGATAATCTCGTGCTATCTTGGACTTTCTAACAGCGGAAAGAGCGACTGTGGGAATAGTGGCGATAAAATATCAGACTTCCGGTCGGAATGCAAACAATGATGTAGTACGTTTCATGGCTCAGACTGGTTGACAGCTTCGGATATTGCGTGGGCGTCAAACGGTGTGGAATCCTCCGGATTTTGGCGAAACGCTTGACTTGTTTGGGGATGCTGGTCGAGAATTGGGCTGCTTGGATTGAAGCCGGGTTGTCGGGGTTGTTATTGCAGGGGGAAACTCAGGAAGGATTGAGGTTATGAAGTCACTGTTTACGCTCATTGTCGCGGGACTGTTTTTACTGGGTTGGGTGTTGCCGACGCAGGCTCACGCTGAATCCCCTGACTGGGTCAAAGGGTTATTCGGACAGAATGGCGCGCCCTTTTCCTTTGTACTCGATGGCAAGCCATCGGCGGTGATCATGCCAAAGTGGTCGGACGCGAAGAAGACCGCGAAGGAAGACGTGGCCGGAGTTCCACGCACGATCACCTACACCACCGAGGTATCCGGTTTGGAGGTGCGTTGCGAGGTGACTGAGTATTCGGATTTCCCGGCGGTGGCATGGACGATTTGTTTTGCCAACCGGGGGAAGGCTGATACGGCGATTCTTGAAGATGTGCAGGCACTGAACACCGTGCTCCCGGTGGAGGCGTCCTCCTCTGAGGTTCACTACGCCTTGGGCAGTCATGAACGCCCCGATGATTTTGCGCCACGCCGACAGGGCTTGGAGCAACCTCTTCGTGTGGCCCCGTTTGGCGGCCGCTCTTCGGACGGGGTTCTGCCCTTTTTCAATGTGCAGGGCAAGGGTGGTGGTGCCATGCTGGCGGTTGGATGGACGGGGCAATGGGCGGCGTCGTTTGAGAAGGATTCAGGCGGTCAGGTGCGGGTGAAGGCGGGTATGGAACGGATCCACCTTCGCTTGCATCCTGGCGAGGAAATCCGCACCCCGATGATTCTGGTGCTTGGTTGGGAAGGTGCAGACCGCATGGATGGGCAGAACGCACTGCGCCGCCTCCTGCTCGCGCACTTCACGCCGCAACCGGGGGGACGTCCCGTGGAACCGCCCATTGCCGCTTCTCCGCACGGGGCGATCGGGTTTGTCGATACGACAGAGGCGAACATGATCGAGGGTATCAACAATATCGCGGCGCATAAGTTTCCGGTGGACACTTGGTGGATCGACGCCGGGTGGCACGGCACCAACAAGGAGTGGGCTCGGAATGTGGGCACATGGGAGGCCAACCCGGCGCACTTTCCAAACGGGTTGAAGCCTGTGGCCGACGCCGCGCACAAGAATGGCCTGAAATTCCTTTTGTGGTGTGAACCGGAGCGCGTGATGCCGAACACCTGGCTTTTCGATAACCATCCCGAGTGGATTCTGTCGCCTGCCGGTTTGCCCGCTGATTTCATGTATCAGGAGAACGACCGGTTTCGCCTGTTGAACTTCGGAAACCCCGAGGCGCTGGCGTGGGCAAAGGAGAAGTTTTCCACGCTGATTCGTGAGGTCGGCATCGACATCTACCGTCAGGATTTCAACATGACGCCGTTGTTTTTCTGGCGGAACGGGGAGGCGGAAGATCGCCAGGGAATGAACGAGATTCGGTACATCACCGGGCTTTACGATTTCTACGACACGCTGTCGCGGGAGCATCCGGGGCTGCTGATTGACACCTGTGCCAGCGGGGGACGGCGCATCGATATCGAGATTCTGCGGCGTTCGCTCATTCTTTTCCGCAGTGATTTCTGCTGGGACGCGGTGAGTGAGCAGGGGATGGCGTACGGGCTTTCGTTGTGGACGCCGATCACGGGGGTGGGGGCGATCAAGACGGACCCATACAACTTCCGCAGCGGCATGGGATCGCATGTCAGTCTCGCGCTGGACTACTACCATGAATCTGAAATCTGGAAACAAGGCGCGGAGGAGATTGAAAAGTGCAAGGCCATACGGCATCTGTTTACAGCCGACTTTTATCCGCTCACTGAGTACAGCCTTGAGAAGAACCAGTGGATGGCCTGGCAATATCATGACCCGAAGACCGGGGAGGGGGTTGTCGAGGCCTTTAGGCGCGACACCTGCCCTGCGGAGAGTTTGACGGTACTTCTTCGGGGCTTGAAGGCGAATGCCAGCTATTCGATTACGAACATTGACACTGGCGAAACAAGTATTGTTTCTGGCGACGAGCTGCAGAAGAGCGGGATGAAAATAGGGGCGAGCGAAGCACCCGCCGCGCGATTGATACGCTACAAGGAACAGGGCGAGTCCGGAACCTCGAACACCACCAAGTAAGAGAGGAGCATTTCATGAAGAAGGATTTCCAACGCATTGTTCTGGCGTTGTTGCTGATGGTGACACTTTCCGCTCACGCTTCTTCGGAAGCGTCAGACGGTCTGCTGGTGAAGGACGGGGTGCGGCTGTTCCCCATTGGATTCTATGAACTGCCGACTGATCCTGCGGCGTTGAAAGCGATGGCGGAAGCGGGGGTGAATCTTGTCCATTGCGCCAACCGGGGCGATCTGGATCGGGTACAGGCAGTGGGGATGCAGGGGGTGGTTCCGCTGGATCTCACGCAGGGCGGTTCAGAGGCTTTGCGTGGTCAGGTGTCGGAAATGGCGGATCATCCTGCGCTTGCGCTTTGGGAGGGCCCGGACGAAGTGGTGTGGAATTTCACGGCCTACAGCGGATTGTTCAAGTCGCTCGGGGTGCATAAGACGCAGGGGGCGTGGTGGAGCCAGTCACCGGAGGCGGTGTTGTATGCGCGGGAGAAGGCGGCGGAATTGATCCCGAAGATGCGTGAGGCGTCCGCACTCATTCGCGGAATCGACGGTGGAAAGCACCCGCTGTGGATCAACGAGGCTTCGAGGAGTGATGCCACGTATGTGCGGCAGTATTTTGATTTTGTGGACATCACCGGTTGCGATATCTATCCGGTGCACGCCAAGGAGTCGCCCTTGGAACGTGTGGGGGCATTCACCCAACTGTGGCGGCAGATTGGCCGGGACAAACCGGTGTACATGGTGCTGCAGGCTTTTGCCTGGACGGAACTTGGCGACACGCACGCGGGGGAGGAGCTTCGCTATCCTACTTTTGCTGAATCGCGCTTGATGGCTTGGGACGCGATTGCGCGCGGGGCGCGTGGCATTTTGTATTGGGGTTCGGCTTTCACCAAGTCTGCTGCATTCCGAGAGTCAATCTACGCGGTGACTCGGGAACTCGCGGTCTTGCATCCGTTCCTCACGGCGGCCGAAGGGCCGACACTGCGCCCTGAGGTTTTGGAGACGCAGGAGGCTCAAGCACCGCAAGTACTGGCTCTGTGCCGACGCTCCGGCGATGATTGGCTGGTGGTTGTGGTCAACGAGGATGCCAAGCAACACATGCCGGTGGTGGTCGGCGGGCTTGAGGCACTTAACGGACGAACCCTGAACTTGTTGTATGGCGATGAAACCTTCGTGGTGTCGAACGGTGAGCTGACAGCGCGGATCTTGCCCTACGGGGTGAATGTCTACGCCACCGACCGGAAGTGGGAAACCCAAAATCGTGGCGGGCCCGATACGAAGCCTGAAGGAAATCCGAACTGACCGCCGTATTGGGTTTGATAGCGGATCAAAGGCCCGATTTGTGTGCCTGCAATCAGTTCGCCCGTTTTTGAGTCTGCCTTCGAAATTTGCGACAATTCATCATGCGTTGTTAGCGTCCACACTTCCACCCACGGAAAGAGAAGTCATGAAAAAAACACTGTTCTACCTGCTGGTTCTGGGCCTGCTGTTTGCACCGATTGCCTTTGGTGCCGCACCCGCCGGGAAAGTCACTTTATACCGCGACACTTGGGGTGTACCGCACATTTATGCCGACACGATTGCGGAGGCGGCCTACGGCATGGGGTATGCGCAGGCAGAGGATCGCCTCGACGACATGTATATCAACATCCGCACGGCGGTGGGAACCCTGTCTGAGATTCTGGGGAAAGATGCTGCAGCGAACGATTTTCGCATGCGGCTGGTCGCCAATGCGGAACGTTGCCAGGCTTATTGGGAAACCACGGCACCCGCCGAGGTGCGGGATATGGGCGACAACTTCATGCGCGGGGTTGAGGCGTATCTGAAGGAGCACCCGGAGAAAAAGTCGCCGTTTGCCACCGAGTTGCATGGCTGGCAATGTCTGGCCATTGGCCGGGCCATGATGTTCAACTGGCCGCTGGACCAAATTCAGGAGGATTTGGAACACAAAAAAGACGCGCCGCCCTTCAGCTCGAATTCGTTTGCGGTGGCGCCTTCGCGCACAGCGGACGGGTCGGCGATACTGATGACCGACCCTCACCTGACGTGGGAAGGCATGGCGGTGTTCTATGAGGGGCGGATGCACGCCAAGGACGGGGAAATGGCGGGCTATTGGATAGTCGGTGCGCCGCTGCCTTCTTTGGGGCATTCGGCCAATGTGGCGTGGGCGTGCACCACGGGCGGCCCGGACACGGCGGATGTCTTCATGGTGAAACTCAACCCCGAAAACCCGAAGCAGTATCAGTACGAGGGCCAATGGAAAGAGTTTGGGAGCCGCAGTTTTACCTTCAATGTGAAGGGCGAGGGGCCGGTGACCAAGACCGTGCTGGACTCGGTTTACGGGCCTGTTTGGGAGGAACCTGATCTGAAAGCGGGGATTGCCTATTGCGGGGCGAGCCGCTACATCGAGTCGACGGGCTTGCTTGAGCAGTCGCTGAAGATGGTTCGGTCGAATTCGTGCGAGGATTTCGCCAAGGCCCTCAGCATGTTCGAATACATGGAGCAAAACATCTCGTTTGCCGATACCGGCGGACACATTCAATATGTCCGTAACGGGGCGGTGCCCAAGCGGCCTGCGGGCTACAACTGGAATGTGCCGGTTCCGGGCGGCACAGAGGCGTCGCATTGGCTGGGCTTTCACGAGCTTCAGGATTTGGTCGGGATTAAAGATCCAACGCAGGGCTATTTCCAGAACTGCAATTGCAGCCCGGCCCTCATGATGCGCGATTCTCCGATGACTCCCGAGAAATACCCGGATTACCTTTTCAATGTTTCGTGGGATCGGCAGACGCCGCGTGGCGCGCGATTGCTGCAACTTCTGGATGCGGACAGTTCCATCACGCATGAGGAAGCCATGGCATATACGCTTGATGTGTATGACCTGCTCGCCAAGCCGTGGCAGATGGCCCTGAAGATGGCGGTGGATGCGAGCCCCGAGAAGAATCGCATGGCTGACCCTGCATTCGCCAAGGCGGTGGCGAATATCCTTGCTTGGAACGGCGAATTCGTCAAGGACAGTGTGGCCGCCCCCGTCGTCATGTTCTGGCGGTTGAAGTGCGAGAATCAGATCGATACGGTTGCGATTGCGGACAACAAAACGTTGAGTAGCGGCGACCAGGAGAAGATGTTGGGGTTTCTTGCGGAAACCCTCGCGGACATGAAATCGCGCTATGGAGAGCGCGAGGTGAAATGGGGTGACATCAAGCTAGTTGGTCGCGACGGCAAGTTCTTTCCCTGCGACGGGGCGGATTTCGGTTCCGGCGGCCAGAAGAACTACACGCAAACGCCCATGGTGACGGGTGCCCCCGACAAGCCCAACGATTCCGGGCAATTCATTGCCCGCAAGGGATCCAGCACCATCATGCTGTCCTTCCTGGGCAAGAACGGGGTGGATTCGTATAGTCTGGTGGTCTGGGGGCAGAGTGCCGATCCGAACTCTCCCCACCATGTGGATCAATCCGAAAAGCTTTACTCCCAGCGGAAGTTCAAGCCCACCTGGTTTAAGAAGGAAGACCTGCTCAAGAATCTGGAATCCGAAAAAGTATTGACGCCATGATGGGGTAAGTCCAGCAAGGCGTGCTGGTGTCCATTGCGAAAACCTCTGTTGTTTTTCAACCTTGTAGAAAGGGTTTGTCCATGTTAACGGCACTTGTGGTGTGTGTGGCGGGAATTGCTGCCGGAGAAACGGCGGTATCCCCGCAGCAGTTGCAGGAATGGGTGTCGGAGGTGTTTGCAGGAAACCCGGTGGCGGAGACCCCGGACCGGATTCGGCTGGAGGTGCGGCGGCAGGATCACAGCGTGCTGAACTTCGGTCAATCGACTATTGAAACACCGATTACCATTGGCACGCGGCACTTTGAGCATGGACTGGGCACGCATGCGAACAGTGAAATCGTGGCGCACGTCCCACAAGGCGCAAAGACCTTTGTGGCCCGGGTTGGGGTCGATAATAATTCTGACACTCAGGGCTCGCATGGCACGGTGATCTTCATCGTGGAAGCGGACGGGCGGGAGTTGTTTCGTTCGGCTGTATTGCGCGGTGGAGAGGAGCCTGTGGAGGTGTCGGTGGCTTTGCCCGCAGACACGGCATCGCTTACGTTGAAAGTGGACGCTACCCCGGACGGGCCATCGCATGACCAAGCGGATTGGGCGGATGCGCAGTTTGTGCTGGCAGACGGTACGGCGCGTTATCTGGATGCGAATCAGGCGGGGACGCTGTTGCACGGTACCCAAGCGCCTTTTTCCTTTGTGTACGGCGGGAAAGACTCTACCACGCTATTGCCCGGTTGGCAGCGAAGCGTGGATACGCAAGACACCCCAAATGCGACCCGCTACCGGATCGCATGGACGGAGTCTCCGGCGGGTTTGACCGTGGAGGCCGATGTAAAGGTATACAAGCGGTATCCCGTGGTGGACTGGGTGCTTTCGCTGGAAAACAAGGGCGGCCAGGATTCGTCCGTGATAGAAAAGGTGCAGGCGCTGGATACCATGCTGGGCACGGGCTATTTGCGGCATACGGCGACTTTGCACCAGCTTGAAGGGGATGCTTGCGGGGAAAAGACCTTTCAGCCGAAGGATACGACCGTGGAGCCGGGGAAGAACCTCACGATTGCGCCGACCGGGGGGCGTTCCTCGTCTATCAGCGCGTTCCCCTTCTTCAATTTTGAGTACGGTAACCAGGGAATCATGGCCGCGATCGGTTGGACCGGGCAGTGGGCCGCACAATTCGACCGGGGCGACACCGGTCCCACCCGCATACGCGCAGGGATGGAATTGACGCACTTCGTGTTGCATCCGGGTGAGCGGGTGCGCACTCCCCGTATCGTGTTGATGCCGTGGGGTGGCGACCGACGAAGGGCGCACAACGACTGGCGGCAGTTCATGCTCACCGAGGTGGCTCCCAAGGGGGCGGATGGGCAGCCTACGGCATTGCCCATCGCTCTGCAGCCTTTCGATCGGTACAACGCCCGTCCGGGATGGCCCACGGAGGCCGGGCAGATTGACGCGGTGGAAATGGCACACCGGATCGGTTGCGACACCTATTGGTTTGATGCGGCGTGGTTTCCCGGCAATTTCCCGGATGGCGTGGGCAATTGGTTCTGCAAGCCGGAAGGTTTCCCCAAGGGTCTGAAGCCTGTCAGCGATGTTTGCCACAAATACGACATGAAATTCATTTTGTGGTTCGAGCCGGAGCGCGTAGCGAAGAACACCCAGATTGCGAACGAACACCCTGAGTTTGTGTTTGGAGGAAAAGACGGGGGCCTGTTCAAACTGAATGAACCCGAGGCCCGCCAATGGTTGACCGCGCTGCTGTCCCAGCGCATCGACGAATACGGGCTTGATGTATACCGAAACGACTTCAACATGGATCCGCTGAAATACTGGCGGCAAAACGACAGCGAAGATCGACAGGGTATCACGGAAATCCGATACGTGGAAGGTCTGTATGCGATGTGGGATGAAATGCTGGCTAAACATCCCGGATTGCTCATTGATAATTGTTCCAGTGGCGGTCGCCGTATCGACATTGAGATGTGTTCGAGATCCGTGCCGTTGTGGCGCAGCGACACGAACTGTTCGCCACGCCATCCCGAGTGGAATCAGGCGCAGACGATGGCCTTGTGCCAGTATGTGCCGCTGAACACTGCGACGCCGTGGTTTCCGGAACCCTATGAAGTGCGCAGCGCGGCCACAGCGGGGCTTTTGTGCGAGTTCGGCTATCTGGAGCCGGATTTCCCTGAGGAGGAGGCCAAACGCCTGATCGCGGAAGTCCGGGAGAATCAACGCTACTGGCATGGGGATTTCTATCCGCTGACGCCCATTGGCATTCAGCAGGATCAGTTTGCAGCGTTTCAGTTACACCGGGCTGATCTGGACGCGGGTATTGTGATGGCGTATCGCCGGGCTGACTGCGGTTTTCTGGGGCTGATTCTTGGTTTGCAGGGAATCGATCCGGCGGGACAATACGCCGTTCAATTCATTGATGACGCCGGGAAAGTGACTGAGCAAACCATGCGCGGGGCACAGATGCGGGAGGATTTTCCCTTGCGCCTATCGAAGCCGCAACAGAGTTTGCTGGTGCGCTATCAGCGGGTGAAAGGCAACTGAGGGAACGCGATTTTTGTTTCACCGATGTGTGGCCCGGAAATGGCCACTGGTCTGCTTGGTCGTGAATTACAGCAAAGGAAGTGACATGCCTCTTAAGAACACCTCGAGACTGTTTCTGTCGGCACTTGCCGTATGGATCATCGTGGCGACCGGCGCGTGGAGTGTCACGCTTTCCCCGGACGAGCTTGCCGTGAGCAAGCAGTGGATGCAAGAGCATCTGGGTGATCGCACGGCGGCGTTGCCGTTTTCCTTCGTCTACCATGGCAAGCCTTCCTCTGAACTGCTGGCCCAGTGGGCGTTCAACGCTGAGGAACGAAAGATCGATGAGAAGAGAACCGAGCATAGCCTGACGTGGAGTGAACCCGGGTCTCGAATGGTGTTTCGTTGCGTGGCCGTCGAATATGGCGATTTTGCTGCCCTCGAATGGACGCTCTATTTCAAGAACACGGGGAATGAGCCATCGCCCCGGCTGGAGGGAATTCAGGCCTTGGACACCCGATTCGAACGGGAATCGGGTGATGAATTCGTGCTCCACAGCACGAAGGGCGATTGGTGCACCGCTGACAGTTTTCAGCCCTTTGAGAAGAAGTTGGAACCGGGGACCACGGAGCACTTCGTGCCGTTTGGCGGACGCCCCACCAACGCAGCGTTTCCCTATTACAATCTGCAATCGCCCGGCGGTGGCATTCTGCTTGCCATCGGTTGGCCCGGACAATGGGCGAGTTCTTTTGTGCGCGATCAGGAACGCGGGTTGCGTATTACCGCCGGGCAGGAGGTGCTGAGCGCATCGTTAAACCCAGGCGAAGAAATTCGGTCTCCGCTTATCGCCATGGTCTTCTGGCGGGGCAGCGATGTGGTTCGCGCCCAGAATCTGTGGCGTGCCTGGATGGTTGCGGACAATCTGCCCCGTACGGCGGATGGCCAGCTGCCCCCGACGCAGATTGTGGCGTGCAGTTCTCATCAGTTCAAGGAAATGACGCAGGCCAACGAGGAGAACCAGACACAGTTCGTGGAACGGTACCTTGAAGAGGGTCTGAAAATCGATTATTGGTGGATGGACGCCGGTTGGTATCCGTGCAAGGGTGAATGGCCGAACACGGGGACGTGGGAGCCGGATCAGACTCGTTTTCCCAAGGGGTTGCGGGCCGTGAGTGATCATGCGCGCGCCAAGGGCATCAAGACGATTGTGTGGTTTGAGCCGGAACGTGTGGGGGATCCCGATTCCTGGCTGGCGAAAAATCACCCTGAATGGTTGCTTTCCAAGAAGGGCGAAGTGCCCGCAGCGCCGAAAGCGGGCAACTTTGGCAGCGGCCCGGGTAGTCTGCTGAACCTTGGCGATGCGGCGGCTCGCAACTGGCTGATTGACCATGTGGATCGGACACTAACCGAACAGGGGATCGACCTTTATCGTCAGGACTTCAACATGGACCCGCTTCCATTCTGGCGGGGCGCGGATTCCCCGGAACGGCAGGGCATGACGGAAAACCTTTATGTGCAGGGCTACCTCGCGTATTGGGATGCGCTTCGCCAGCGACATCCCCAATTGCGCCTGGACTCCTGTGCATCCGGTGGGCGCAGAGATGACCTCGAAACCCTCCGGCGGGCCGTCCCGCTTATCCGCAGTGATTTTCTGTTTGAGCCCACCAGTCAGCAGAACCATCACTTCTCGTTTGCGTCCTGGATTCCCTATCATGGCGCGGGTTACGTCACCGGGGCGTCGGCCATCGGGGCGAATAGCGCGCCGGACATCGACGCGTATGCGTTTCGATCCAATATGTCGCCCAGTCTGACCCTTTGTTTTGACATGCGGCTTCCGGACCTGAATTACCGATTGGCCGAACGCCTGTTTAATCAGCTCAAGACGACACAACCCAACTATCTCGGCGACTTCTATCCGCTCACCCCTTACAGCCTCACCAACGATGTTTGGGTGGCGTGGCAATACAACCAAGCCGAGGCCGGTTCTGGTGCGGTTCAGGCGTTTCGTCGGCCTGAAAACGGCGAAGAGACCAAGATCTTCAAGTTGCAGGGACTACTGCCGGACGCAACCTACGAAGTCGAGAACGTGGATGGGGAGAAGGATACCCGCACGGGACGCGCTTTGATGGAGGAAGGCCTTACCGTGACTCTTCGCGATAAACCGTCGGCGGCGGTGATTGTGTACAAGCGGTGTGCGAATCTGGAAGGGCCCAAGAAATAGGGCGGGATTGATATTCCATCACTGCGTCAACTCAGCAAGCCCGCAACCTTGAGCATGAAGTCGCCGAGCTTGCCGCCGTATTCGGGGCTGCCTTCGTTGACGACGAGACCTTGGGCCATGGCCTGTACGGTGTCGACGGAATTGGAAAGTACGGGAAGGGCACCGTCGGTGCCTCGAAATATCATGTGCACAAAGGGCTTGCGGCGCTCGTAGAAACCGCGTCCAGCTTTGGTCTGTCCGGCCTTCACCTTGAGGTAACAGGCGATGTCCTCTTCACCCTGCACCGACCATTGATAGATGCGCTCTGGTTGTTTGGACGTCCATGCGGCCATGTCGGGATCACCGGCCTTGTTGAGTTGGCTGAGGGCAGTGGAAACCATGAAGAGGGTCATCTTGACCTTGAGTTTGGCTTGATCGGGGTTCTTGGGTTTGGCGGTGGGCATGAGCAGCTTGAGTCCAAGCAGGACGCTGAAGACGCGGAGGAGCAGACCAATTTGGGTCCAGCCCTGTATGCGGGGCAGGACGGGTTTTCCTGCGAACATGGCGTTCATCTTAGCGACGCTGGCGAAGGAAAAGGTGAGGTCGGCACTTTCGCCGGGGCCTTGCACGACTTCGAGTTCGCCGTTGCTGAAATGCAGTTGCGCACCCACGGGGCCGGATTCGTCATTGGCCACAAAGCGCACGACGGCGGTCACGCCTTGAAAGCGGCGGCACATAACGGGGTCGTCGGCGATCATGACTTTGATGACCGGCAAGACGGCCCGGCAGACTATTCGCGCTGTGAGCATTTCTCGAGCTGTGGCCATTCAGGAGCCTTTCAAGGGTGGGTGGTGAAAACACATCCCCCGGCGCTTCGCGCCACCCCCTTCAAAGGGGGATTTTTTGGGGCGCTTCGCGCCAGTGACTGCAAAGAGCGATTTCCTAGGACTTTCCGCTTCCCTGCCGACTGGAGCTGAGACGAAGAAAGCCGGCAGGGATGCCGGCGCTCCCAGGATGTTGACGCTCCCAGGATGTTGACGCTCCCAGGATGCTGGGGCTCCCAGGGGGGCGCTGGCTATACCTCATCTTCCCAATCCTCGTCGTCTTCGAAGTCGCGGCCGAGCACTTCGCGGATTTTTGCGGCGATGCCGTCGGTGTCGATACCGTAGATGTGCATGATGTCTTCGGGGTAGCCGTGCGAGCAAAAGGTGTCGGGAATGCCGAGGGTTTCGAAGGCGCAGCCTTTCCCGCCACGGGCGATGACATCGGCGACCGCTCCGCCGAGGCCGCCGATGCGGTTGTGATCCTCGACGGTGATGATGCGGCGGGTTTCGGCCACAGCACGCCGGATGGCGTCGTCGTCGAAGGGCTTTAGGGTATGCAGATCAAGCACGCGCACACTCACCCCTTCACGTTCAAGCATCCGCGAGGCTTCGATGGCGTGATAGACCGTTGCGCCGCAGGCAATCACGGTGATGTCGGTGCCGGGTCGCAATTCGATGGCCTTGCCGATTTCGAAGTCATAGTCCTCGCTCTCAAAGACCGGCGGTTCGAAGCCGCGCCCGATGCGGATGTAGACGGGGCCTTTGATGTCCATGCAGGCGCGGATGGCCTTGGCGGTTTCGATGCCGTCAGCGGGCACGATGACCGTGAGGTTGGGAATCGCGCGCAGCAGCGCGAGGTCTTCGATGGAGTGGTGCGTGGCCCCGGCGGAACCAAAAGAAGTCCCGCCGTGCGTCGCGATGACTTTGACGTTGAGATTCTGGTAGCAGAGGTCAGTGCGCAGAAATTCGCCCGCGCGCAAGGTGGCGAAGACGGAAAAGGTGGAGACGAAGGGGATGAGTCCCGCCTTGGCCATGCCCGCCGCCATGCCGAAGAGGTTTTGCTCGGCAATCCCCACATTGAAGAATCGTTCCGGGAAACGATCCCCGAAATCGCTTATTTTGGTGGATTTCGCCAGGTCTGCGGACAGCCCGACAATTTCAGGGTGCTTTTCTCCGAGTTCTGTCAGAACCAGCCCGTAGATTTCGCGCTGGGTCATTTTGTTCGCGTCATAGACCGTCCAGGTCAGTCCGCCTTCGGCCGTGCTCATTGGCTAGACCCCCAGCGACTGCTTGGCCTTGGCAGCCAAGTCGACGCTTAACCCGCCGTAGTGCCAAGCGGGGTTGTTTTCCATGAAATCCACACCCTTGCCCTTGACCGTTTCGCAGACGATCATTGATGGGCCGGTGGTGTGGGCCTGGGCGGCTTCGATGGCCACCGCGAGCGCATCCAGGTCGTGGCCGTTGACCACGACGGTGTTCCAGCCGAAGGCGCTCCATTTGTCCGCGAGAGGTTCGAGACTCATGATGTCCTCGGTGCGTCCATCGATCATGAGGTGGTTGCGGTCGAGGAAAGCGATGAGGTTGCCTGTTTTGTAGTGAGCGGCGGCCATGGCGGCTTCCCAGATCGAGCCTTCGTTGCTTTCGCCATCCCCGATGATGCAATACACGCGCCAAGATGCGCCTAGCACCCGTGCGCCGAGGGCGAGGCCGACGGCTTCGGGCAGGCCGTGGCCCATAGAACCGGTGGACACCTCGACCCCGATGACTTTGCGGCTGTCGAGGTGCATGCCAAAGGGGGAGCCGTACTGATTGAAATCTTTGAGCAGGGCTATGTCGAAGTAGCCTCGGTTGGCGAGAACGACGGCATGCCCGAGTCCAGCGTGTCCTTTGCTCAAGACAAATCGATCGCGATCCGGCCAGTCGGGCTGAGCGGGATCGAGTTTGAGATATTTCCAGTAGAGTAGAACCGCGAGATCGACCATGCTCAGCGAGCCACCGATGTGCGCTCCGCCCGACCATTGGGTGACATCCACGAGATCCCCGCGAATCTTCTTTGCGATCGCCGTGAACTGCTGGCGTTCCTGTTCCGTGAGCGGCATGGGCTTCTCCAATTTATCCGTGCTTTGCCTTGACGACTTTGAAGGCATCGTCGGCGATATCCCAGGTGCGCTGGAGCACATCGTCCGTGTGCGCGGTGGAAACGAACCAATTGTGATGGGAAGTGAAGAACGCGCCGCGCAGGGTGCATTCCGCGCACCAGTCCTGATGCAGCATGAGACTGGGATCATCGGTGAGGCGGTAGTAGGCCATGCCGGGGTTGCCCGTGACCCTGAGGTCGTAGCCGTGGCTCTTGGCGAGGCGAATCAAGCCGTCGTTGAGCTTCGTGCCGATGCCTTCCAGCAGGGTCGGGGCATCAATACGTTTCATCTCGGCGATACAGGCGAGCGCGGCCGCCATGGGGGCGGCCTGATACCAATAGCTGCCGGTGTGAAAGACTTTGGCGGCCTCGGTTTTGAGGGCGTCGGTGCCCACGAGCGCCGAAACAGGATAGCCGTTGGCGATGGCCTTGCAATAGACGGCGAGATCGGGTTTGAATCCGAATTTTTCGTGGGAGCCGTGCAAGCCGAGACGGAAACCACAGCGGACATCGTCGGAGATGAGGACAATGCCATGCTTGCGGCACAGTGCCTGGATACCAGCCCAGTAGCCCTCCGCAGGAAGCACATTGTCCTGAAAAATTGGATGGTGATAGGGGCTGGACAGAAAAGCGGCTATATCGCCTTTCCGTTCCGCGATGGCCTTTTCAAAGGCGGCAAGGTCGTTCCAGGGAATACGAACCACATAGGCGTGATCCTCCTCCATGACGCCGTGGTGTCCGGCCGCCTGCATCCAGGGGGTGGTGCCATGATACCCGCCGCTGATTGCCACCACCGTCCGGCGGCCTGTGGCTGCCCGCGCGATGGTGACGGCGTAGTTGACCACGTCCGTGCCGTTCTTGGCAAAAAAAGCCCAATCGGCGATGCTGTTCAAGTCCACGAGGCATTCTGCCAGATCCACCATCAGGGGGGAGGCAAGGCTGTTGATGTCCGACTGGGCGAGCTGTTTCTGATAGGCCTCGTCGACAACGGGGTTTGCATAGCCCAGCACCATGGGGCCATAGCCGCACATGTAGTCAATGAATTCGTTCCCATCGACATCCCAAAATCGCGGACCCTTGGCGCGGTCAGAAAAGAACGGATAGGCGGAGACCGGTACATAGGGGGCCGGGGCAAAGTGGCCGTAGATGCCACAGGGGATTACTTTGGTGGCGCGCTGAAACAAGGCGCTTGTCGTAGGATAAGAGTAAGTGTCCATGCTGGCCTCGCTTTCCGCTATTTCATGTAATGTTCGATCCGGTCGAAGATAAGGCCCAGATTATCCACCAGCGGAATCAAGCCATACAGCACCAATCCACCCGAGCCGATGGCTTGAAAAGAATCTACGGCACCACTGAAGAGCGCGTGCGCGGCGGCGATGTCGGGAAAGATCATGCGGGCGGATGGTTTTTCAACGCGGCCTTTGGCTACCCGCATATGTCCGCCACTAAAGATGGCGTGGGCACAGGGGCCGTCTGAACCCACCTCCACCTGCAGGGTTCCATCGGGGGTGTGCGAGGCTACGGCCTTTGCAGTGGTGTCCATTTCCGACAGGGTCTGCGCGGCATACATGGCGGTGTGCAGCAGCATGGGAGTCCGCGCCTGTATGAAATCCCCGGTGAATTCCACCCCGGGGGCGGGCTTCAGGTATTCGGTGAGTCGCGCGGTGACTTTGGAAAACTCTTTCTTGAGGAACTCGAGGCGCGAAAAGCCTTTGAGCGGGATGGGGAGCCCGGGTCCGTCAAACATGGCGTTAAGGTGTTTCGGGGAAATGAAGTAGAGCTTG
>CAIZGN010000170.1 GCA_903932505.1 Candidatus Hydrogenedentota bacterium | reverse complement strand
GGCCGTGCGGCTCATAGAAATCGACCGCGCTGCGCTGCCAGCCGCTGGTGGACCCCAACTGGCTCCAGCCACTGACTTTGTAAGCTGAATTCCACCTAAAAAATACTCACTAGGAAGTGACAGCAATTAGGAGAGGCGTGTATAAGCCTTTGTTTGAAGGCTTCTGACACGGTCTTACAGACAAGAAAATAATGTTGCGCGAATCATGCATAGTGTGTAATATACTCACTAGTATGAGCTTTATTCGCAAATATAAACGGGCCGGTAGCATCTATCTCGCTGAGGTTGAGAATCAGTGGGTCAAAGGGAAGGTGGTGCAGCGTTTCATCCGCTATGTCGGCAAGGAAGTAGATGGTCGAACCGTTCTTTCAACCTCCGTCTCGGACGCCCACATTCAAGAGGTGAAGTTGTACGGTCCGCTCCTCGTCCTCCATCACTTGGCCGAAAAAATCGGTTTGCCCACCCATTTCGGAACGTATGCCCCAGAAATCTTAAGTATGGTATATGCCCACTGTCTCGATTACAAAAGCGTCAACCAAATGGAGAGTTGGTTCGCGCGAACCGACTTGAACCTGATGCTTAATATCGAGGGCCTAACGGAGAGCCGGCTTTTGCGAGCGATGGATTTCCTCCAACAAACGGACCAGGAAAAACTCCAGCGGGACCTGTTTAACTCCGTAAGGCAAACCTACCACTTGGGCGATAGCGGCATCATCTACGACGTCACTAACACTTATTTGTACGGCAAACACTGTCCGCTGGCCAAACTGGGGCACGATAAGGAGGGAGTCAAGGGACGGCCACTGATTCAGATCGGCTTAGGGGTCACCAAAGACGAAGGCATCGCCGTTATGCACAAAACCTTTGATGGCAACATTCATGATTCACGGACGTTGCAAGACCTCCTCACCCAATTCCGTCATTACCAACTAAAGTCTGGGATCATTGTCTATGATCGTGGAATCACTTCCAGCCGCAACTTGGCTGATATCAAGGCGTTACGATGGGATACCGTCTGTGGGGTTCCGCTCACCGAGGACCTAAAACGCCTCTGGCGACCGATGCTCCAGGGGGGACATTCCCTGCGCTTGGAGGATCGGGTGCCTCTCAATCAGACCACGTTCTATGTTCTAACCCGACATCACTCGATCGGCCAGGTCAAAGGCCAGCTGCACCTTTGTTTCAATCCTCAGCAGCAACTCCAACTTCGTGACTCACGTCGGGCCGACATCCTTCAGGCCCAGCAGCTCCTCAAACAGGGAAAGACCCTCAACTCTGGACTAGCGAAGTTTTTCGGCCCACGCGCCAAAATCCTCTCCCATAGGCTTGCGGCGGCCGAAGAATTCGATGGCTACTCCTGCATCTTCACTACCCGCAAACTGCCGAAGGATTCCCTGGTTCGCTTTTACTTTGAAAAGGACTTGGTGGAGAGGGCTTTTCGATCCCTGAAGGGCGTGGTAAAGTTACAACCGATCCGCCACTGGCTCTCGCAGAGAGTCGTCGCCCATGTGTTTATCTGCTACCTGGCCTACCTCCTCCTTTCGTTACTCCGGCATCATCTCAAACGCATCGGCGTGACGCCAGAGCTGGCCCTCCAAGAGCTCGCCTCCATGTACAACCCAAATTGAGCGATTCTTGCGGCCGAAACGTTCATCTGCGGATTAAGGAGGCATTTGTATTAACCTTGCTGGTCGAATGGTGGACTGAGAGACGTAATTGCCTTGTGACAACACTCTTTTCGGCATTAAATGCCGCAACTTGGACCAGAAAGGCGGTTTTAGTACACACTCCTTCTGTCGCTATGGCAGACCAGTGGGTTTGTTACTAACTAGCGTTGGAGAATCGGCGAAGCTCCCTGACAGCGTGACCAGAGTATCGCCATTTGTAACCGTTCCATTATCACCGCAGGCACCTTCAGAATCAGCTCCCCGCCGGTGCGCACCACCTTCGCCGCAAAATCCACCAGCTTGCGCCGAATCGTGGTCGCGTAGCTGGTTATCGGCAAGATGTCTTTGAGCGTGTCCTCCTTAAAGGTCTCAAAGAGGAAGAAACTCACGACCATCAGGTAGTAGTAGGCGCGATTGGGCGCAAAATGCTGGAAGGGAAGTTGCTCACTCCCAAATTCCTTCAAACCGCGATGCGGTAACTCGTCGGCGCCCCGCTGATGATGGTGAAAAATGATCGTTTTATCTTCTAACCAATACGTTTGGAGTTCCGGCGTCATCCCCGGCAGAACTTTATGTGTCTGATCAAGATTGGTCACAATGATGTTATCCGGACGCTCAAAATCGAGTAACTGCTGTGCTTCATCATAGAGTGGTCGGGTATAGAGTGCGCGATAGGTTCGACCCTTTTCCCAGGCCTGACAGCGATATTCAAACCGCGCATAGCTCCACCGCTGCCGCCCATTATCATAGCTCTGCCATTCCGCCCCGGCAATCGCCGCCACTTGCTGCTTGATCGCCTCAAAAACCTTGCCGGTGGCAATAAATCCGATGCCCAACTCATCACACAGCGCAAAGTTCGCCTCATCGAAGAAACCGCTGTCAAACCGAATCACAATCGCAACGCGCGGATCGTATTTCTCGCGAATCAAACGGACATTCGCGCGGATCATCTTCTTGGCGTCGTTGCCGTAATTACTGTGCCGCTTGCCCCGGCGAAATATGGCATCGACGATCTTGCCTTCCCAAATCAGGTGCAAAGGTTGGAAGCCCTTGACCTTCTTGTATGTCGGATCGCAGCCTTCGCGCTTCAACGCTTCGTCGTTATCCATCACCATGGTATCCAGGGTCAGTTGGACCACTCCCGGTTGGTTCAATTGGAGCCGCCAGACAAACAGTTGCTGGAGCACCCAGCGAAAGGCCGCCGTCGCGAAGATTCCAAACATACCGAAAAAGCGCTTCATGGCATGTGAGGAAGCCATTTGCTCCGCCGGCACTTCCAGCACCGCCGCATAGCCCGCGTCCTCCCGCAACTGATCAAAGTAAGTGAGATGACGACTAGTCCCCTCCATGAAAAAGCAGAGCACTTGCAAAAAGAAGTTCTGCACAGTCACCCCTTTGCTGCTTTTCTTAATGCCGCCAAACTTTTCCAGTAGCAACCGCACAATGTCGATCGCCTGCAAATACTTGACGAACAAACTTATTCCGCCGCGACTCGTCAACGTGTCGTTAGTAATTTCGACACTCTTAATTCGATAGGAAGGGTTAGTAGGCATAAGCAGTTAATAGATGTGCGTCTTATTCCAAAGTGTAGCTCAACACGACTATCTGTCAAGTGTTTTGCGTAAGTGTCTTGCGTCATGGAAAGTAACTGCT
>CAIZGN010000169.1 GCA_903932505.1 Candidatus Hydrogenedentota bacterium | reverse complement strand
TGATTCGAAGCGGCCATTTTTCCGACTTGATTCCCATTGGAGATTCCTTTACTGTCACGGGGATGCAAAGTGAGAATTTCTAGCGCGTTCCAAGGAGGTGTTTTATGGAAAGGGTGTTGATCGTCGAGGACTCCGCGACTCAGGCCTCGATTCTGAAGCGGCGACTCTCCAAGGAATTGGACATGGCATTCGACGTCGCCACCACTTTCTCGCGGGGACGCGAGCTCATCGAAAGCGGCTTGGGCTATATGGCCGTGCTGCTGGATCTCGATCTGCCGGATGCGGGGCCGGATGAAACGATCGATTTTTGCCTGCAATGGGGGATCCCCCCTGTGGTTTTCACCGCCGATGACCATGAAGAGGTGATGGCGCGCATGCGGACCAAGCCCATCATCGATTGCATTGTAAAGGGTGGAGCGAACACGGTGGATATCGTGGCCGACACGCTCAAGCGAATCCACAAGAACCCGAAGATCAAGATCCTGCTGGTGGCCGATGCCGACACCGGCCTGAACGAGATGACCCTGTGGCTGGAACGCCATCTTTATCAGGTGCTGCCCGCAACGACCACCGAGGAGGCGCTCTCCCTGCTGGAAGACCACCCCGACACGACTTTGGCCATTGTGCATTCCGCCGTGCAGGATGCGGAGGGGGTTGAGTTGGTGCGCCACATCCGGGTGAAGCATGGACAGCGCGACCTTGCGATCCTCGGCGTGCTGCCCGATGGCGTCGGTGTCCGGGCCTCCCGTTTCCTCAAAGCCGGCGCAACCGATTTTTTGAAGATGCCCTTCTCCGTGGACGAGTTCCACTGTCGGGTGACCCAGAACGTGCAGTCCATCGAACACGCCCGTGAAATGCGAGAGGCGGAAACCACCGACCTGCTCACCGGCCTGCACAACCGGCGCTTCTTTTTTGAGGTGGCCCGCAACCATGTGGCCCGCGCCAAGCGCAACCGCGAACCACTCTCGGTCGCCATGCTGGACATCGACCATTTCCGGCGAGTGAACGATGTGTGCGGTCAGGAGGCCGGGGATCAGGTCTTGAAACACCTCGCGCGCCTGCTCCAGTCACGGTTCCGCGATTCCGACACGGTGGCCCGGCTGAGCGGAGGGGAATTCTGTTTCTCCCTGCCCGGTATGTCCGCCACGGACTGCCGACCCATTCTGGACTCCATATGCCGTGCCATTGTCGACACCCCAGTGGAAGTCGAGGGGAAGGCCATTTCGGTGACGGTCAGCATGGGAGTCTGCACCGAGGTGCTGGCATCGCTGGACGCCATGTTCAAAGTCGCCAACGCCCGCCTTTATGCGGCCAAGAGTGCGGGTCGCAATCGGGTGGTTTCCGAATAGCGATCAGGCGTGCCAGTGAAAGGTGTGTCGCGCGGACAGAGTCTTGGCGCCGAGGAGCCCGCAGGCCCGCTGCATGCCGGTGTTCATCACATCCGTGATGACCTGCGCAAAAGGAATGCCCTGTGCCGCCATTCGTGACAATCCCCGATGTGCGAGACTCCGGAAAACGCCTCGATCGCGGGCCTCGGGATCAACGCCGGTCAAGTCTAGCACGCCCCACTCTTTTTTTCCGTCCGCCGTGTCGACCGCCTGTTTTCGCCAAGTACAGTAACCGGCCAACCGCCCCTCCACCACGGCCACATCCACCGCATCGGCATAGCCCCGAACCGAATTGGCCGCCCAGGCGCGAAACAAAGTCGCCCCGGCCTGAGGGGGAAGAATAGGATCTACCGCGAAACGGCTGAAAGGTGGAATCGCCCGCTCGGCGAGGTCTTCCAGCGCGGGGAGATCCGACTCCTCAGCCAGCCGCAAATCACAGGTCGGCCCAAAGGGCGGTTGCCAATCCCGGAGATCCCACACCATGACGAGGTGGGTGGTCATGAGCCGGAAACCATGGGCGGCCGCCCCGGCGAAAAGCGGACGGTGCGCAACATGGGCATGAAAATCGGCAAAGCGCATTCCTGCGCCCCGCATCTGCTGCTCCAAATTGGCAAACAGGGCTGCGGGAACCGACTCCGGGGCATCCGGCTCGACATAGGCGGCGGCAATCCGACCGGAGGGACGACCCAGCTGCACACTGTCCCACGGCAAGGGGGTCAGCAGCCCCACAGCGCCCAACCGCTCCGGGGTAGTCCAAACGGCGGTGGCGGACACACCCTCTTTCGCGGCCTTCTCCTGCAAAGACTCTGTTTCGTGGCACTCGACGGCCGCCCGGGACACGTGAGGCAGGTGTTCAAGCGGAAGATTCGGCGTTTGGCGCACCAGTTGACCGGCCTGGACAAAATCCACCGAATGAGACGCAGTACTCATTCGGGTTCCTTTTGCAGGACGTCCCGGATGAGATAATAGGGTCGACGTTGTACCTCGGTATAGATGCGGCTAATGTATTCGCACATGATGGCGGTGGTGAACATCTGGACGCCGGTGAGCACGAAGAGCGCGGCCATGATGGCACCCATATAGCTCACGTCGCCGTGCACAATCCGGAAATAGACCACACGCAGACTGATCAGAAAACCCAAGCAGGCAAAGATTATCCCGAGTGGTGCGACGGCGCGGATGGGCAGGGTGCTGATGCTGGCGATCATGTCGAAGGATACCCGGAATAGCGCCAGCGCCCCGTATTTGCTCTCGCCCTGCGAACGTTCGCGATGCTCAACCTCCACCTCGCCCAGCATGAGACCATGCCACGCCGTTTCCGCCGGAATATAGCGGCAGCTGTGCGTGCAGGCCATGAGGTGATGGGCGGCCTCGCGGCGAAAGGCCTTGAGGGAACAACCCAAATCGCGCACGGACATCTTGGTAATCTTGGATACGAGCCGGTTGATCGAGCGGGAAAGGAGCCGACGCACCGAGCTGTCCTGACGTTGTCGTCGCCAGCCCTGCACCACGTCATAGCCCTCCTCGAGCTTTTCCACGACCTTCGGGATCTCACTCGGCGGATTTTGCAGGTCGGCGTCAATGGTGACCAGCACCTGCCCACGCGCCTGCTCAAAGCCTGCGTAAATGGCGGGATTCTGGCCGAAATTGCGCATGAAGCGCACGATACGCCAGCGCGGATCCTTAGCGTGCAGTCCCGACAACACCGAAAAGCTGGCATCCCGGCTGCCATCATCGACCGCAATGACCTCATAGGGCCGACCGTAGTCCTCCAGGGCCTCGGTGAGTTCCTGATAGAGCCGGGGCAGACTGGCTTCCTCGTTGTAAATGGGGATGACCACGGAAATTAGGGGTGGTGTAGCGTTCATAATCCCTTCCCACGGGGCGCGCAGCCCCGGAGCCTTCCAATACCGAGCATTCCCTATTCTATGCAGCGCAGAACAAGCGATGCAAGACGGCGCGCTTTGTCCGCAACCGTTCTTTTGACTTGGCACCCCGCATATGAAATACTTTCCCTCTGCGCAGCGTGTTCTTACTGCTGCCAAGGAAACAACAAAGGGAAACTGTCTATGAAGATCTGCATGGCGGGCGCTTGTGGGCGCATGGGACGCCGTATTATGGAAATGGCGCTGCAAACGACCGATATCGCCATCGGTGGCGCAGCGGATGCGCCGGAAAACGCCGGTATGGTGATACAGGTGGGGGCAGAATTCGGCAAGCCACTGTCCATCATCGTGGGTGGTCGCATCGCGGAGGAGGCTGCCAAAGCCGATGTGCTCATCGATTTCACCATGGCGCAGGTCTGTCTGGCGAATGTGCGTGCGGCGGTGGAGCAGGGCAAGGCTGCCGTCATCGGCACCACCGGCCTCAACGAGGCGCAGACGGCCGAGCTGCGGGAATTGTCCAAAAAAGCCGCCATTGTCTACGCGCCGAACATGAGTGTGGGCGTGAATCTGCTCTTCAAGCTGACCCATGAGGTTGCCAAGATCCTCGGTCTGGACTACAACGTCGAGATCGTCGAGGTGCACCACAACCAGAAGAAGGACAGCCCCAGCGGGACGGCGGTGCGTCTTGCCGAGCGTGCGGCGGAAGGGCTCGGTCTGGATTACAACACGCAAACCGCCCACGGCCGTCAAGGGCTGGTGGGCGCCCGGCCCACCGCTGAAATCGGCATGCACGCGCTGCGCGGCGGGGATATCGTGGGTGAACACACCGTGTCGTTCATCGGGCAGGGCGAGCGCATCGAACTCACGCACAAGGCCCACAACCGCGACAATTTCGCACGGGGCGCGCTGGTGGCGGCCCGTTTTGCGCACACCGCCGCACCCGGCTTGTATGACATGCAAGACGTGCTCGGACTCAAGTAAGTACAGGTAACGGATTATGCCCGTCCCGCCAAAAAAAGCGTTTCATCCCGGAATCGACCCCGGCGACTGCGAGGTTCTGCGTCGCCTCGCGGGTCAATTGGCCGCGTTGGCGGCACGTCCGGTCGAGGAGGAAAAGCGGCGGCTGTGGTACGAGCACAACACGCTGCAACCCACGCGCCCCGTGGTATTTTGCGACCCGGAAAACGCTTGGAACGAGATTGTGCCCCGCGATGGGCTGGGATCCACCGGTGCGCTGGCGCGCGAGTGGGAATGGCAGATGCGTGTGCGCCTGTTTTGGGCCGAGTGCATGGGCGACGACCGGGTGACCGATGACGATTTTGAAGTACGAATCGTCGCGCACATGAGCGACTGGGGGATGCACGAAACACAGATCGGCGGCAATAACGGCGGCTCCTATACTTGGGACGCGCCACTGAAGTCGTATGAAGATCTTGACAAGCTGCACTTTCCCACCATCCACCTGGACTGGGCGGAAACCGATCGGCAAGTGGAATCGGCGGAGGCGCTGTTCGGCGATCTTCTGCCGGTGGTTCGCAAGGGCCGCTGGTGGTGGACGCTCGGCCTCACGCAAACCGCCGTGCGCCTGCGCGGGCTCGAACAGTTCATGGTCGACCTTTGCATTCATCCCGAAGAACTAAAACGCTTCATGGACATCCTCTCCAAGGGGCATCTGTCCATGCTAGATTACCTTGAGGGAAACGGCCTGCTGAGTTTGAACAATGACAACAGCTATGTTGGTTCGGGCGGCTTTGGCTTCACATATGAGCTGCCGCAGACCGATTTTGTGGAGAAGGTTCGCACCAAGGACATGTGGGGCTTTGCAGAGAGCCAGGAAACCAGCTCGGTGGCCCCGGAACAGTTCGACGAATTCGTTTTTCAGTATCAACTGCCCCTGCTGGAACGATTCGGCCTCAACTGCTACGGATGCTGCGAGCCCCTGCACCTGCGCTGGCATGTGGTGAAAAAGACCCCGCGCCTTCGGCGCGTTTCCGTGTCCCCCTGGTCGGATCTCGGTCAAATGGCCGAGCAGCTTGGCGGCGACTACATCTTCTCCTGGAAGCCCAACCCGGCCACGCTGGCCATGCCCGGCATCGACGAGGCGCTCATTCGCAAGCAAGTCCGCGAAGCCCTCGAAATCACGCAGGGCTGCCGCCTCGAAATAATCATGAAAGACACCCATACCATCGGAAATAACCCGAACAACGTCATACGATGGTGTCAGCTTGTCCGCGAGGAATCGGACAAGCATTGGTGAGTAAATAACGGGTCCGTTCGGCGTTTAACATGAAGGAAGATATTCAATGAGTTCGATTCTTGCGGCGATTGCTGGAAAGAAAGTTTTGGTCGGCGATGGTGCCTGGGGCACGTTTCTCATGCGCAAGGGCATGCAGCCCGGCGAGTGCCCGGAACTGTGGTGCATCGAGCATGCCGACGATGTCCGGGACATCGCAAAAATGTATGTGGATGCCGGTGCGGACATTGTGATGACGGACAGCTTCGGCGGATCGCGCTTCAAGCTTGAACATTACGGACTGGCGGGCCGGGTCTCGGAATTGAACGAAGCCGCCGCCCGCCTGTCGCGCGAAGCCATCGGCGACCAAGGCTACGTCATGGCCTCCGTGGGTTCCACCGGCAAGCTTCTCATGATGGGGGACGTCACGGAGGAGGAACTCTATGACGCTTTCAAGGAACAGATGGTCGCACTCGAGCGCGGCGGAGCCGATGCTGTGGTCGTTGAGACCATGTCCGCGCTGGACGAAGCCTGCGCCGCCATCCGCGCCGCCAAGGAAAACACGGGGCTCGTAGTACTCACCACTTTTGCGTTCGACACCAAAACGCCACAAGGCTATCGCACGATGATGGGAGTCTCGCCGGAACAAATGGCCGAGGCAGCCTTGGAGGCTGGTGCGGATGCTGTGGGTGCGAACTGCGCCCTGGGGTCGGATGAAATGGTGATGATTGCCGAAGCACTGCGCGCCGCCGCACCGGGCACGCCGATCATCGTTCAGCCAAACGCCGGGCGTCCGATTCCGAGAGAAGACGGCTCCAACGATTACCCGGAAACCCCGGAAATGTTCGCGGCCAATGTGCCCCGGCTCGTCGAAGCGGGCGCAAGCATCATCGGCGGTTGCTGCGGCACCCGCCCCGAGCACATTCGCGCCATACGCGCGGCGGTAGACGCGCTGTAGGACGCTGGCTGCGGATGTCGCGGCTTTTTGACCGGATTCGGCAGGGTGCGTTAAGCTGACCAGGGCTGGAACCCTTCGACACGAGAGGATGGGTGATGACAGACGAAACGCTGTTCACAAAGATTATTAACGGTGCAATCCCGTGCGACACGGTCTACGAGGACGAGCATACCTTCGCGTTCCGCGACATCAACCCCGGTGCCCCGGTGCATGTGCTGGTGGTGCCGAAAAAACCGATAGCCCGCTTGACAGATGCCGAGCCCGCCGATGCAGAACTGCTCGGCCGTCTCCTGTTGACCGCCAACAAAGTGGCGCAGATGGAAGGCATTGCCGAATCGGGCTTTCGTTGTGTGGTCAATACCAATCAGGATGCCGGTCAGACCGTGTGGCATTTGCATGTGCATGTGCTGGGCGGTCGTGCCTTGCAGTGGCCGCCGGGCTGACCGCAAGGTCTTCAGAGAGGGGAGAATAAAACCGGTTGAACATCGACACCGAAACCCTGTTGTGCGCGGTCATCGGCAATCCCGTGGGCCACTCGCTTTCGCCGGCCATCCATAATGCGGCCTTTGAGGCCATCCGCGCGAACGGCGTGTACCTCGCGTTCTGCGTCAGCGATGTGTCCGCCTGCCTGCAGGGCATGCGTGCCTTTCCCAATTTCCGGGGCTTGAGCGTCACCATTCCGCACAAAGAGGCCGTCATGCCCTATCTCGACGATATTGACCCCTTGGCGCGGCATGTGGGTTGCGTGAATACCATCACCCACCGAAATGGTCGGTTGACGGGAACCAGCACTGACGGATTGGGCACCCTTCGTGCCTTTGAAGAGGCAGGCGTGGATTTGACGGGGCGACGCATCCTGTTTACCGGCGCGGGTGGCGCGGTTCGCTCCGTGGCCTTTGCCATGGCGGAACGGGCGCGTCCCGCCAAGATTACCCTGCTGGGACGCAGCGTGGAACGCCTGTCCGCCTTGGTGCAGGATTTGCGGGCAGGCACCCCAACGACCATCGAGGCGGGAACCCTCTCCTCCGATGTGGAGAAGGCCGTGCGCGAGCACGATGTCATTGTGCAGGGCACGCCGGTCGGCATGCATGGACACGATGAGGGTCGCAGTTGTATCCCACCGGAATCATTGCGCGCGGAGCAGGTGGTTTTTGATATGGTGTACAGACCGCTGAAGACGCGCCTTATCGAGGACGCGGAAGCGACGGGCTGCACAACGATTTGGGGTGCAGAAATGCTGGTGAACCAGGCCGCATTGCAATTTGAGGCCTGGATGGAAATGGACGCGCCGCGCGCCGTTATGCGCGAGGCGTTGCTGGCCGCACTGGGCGGGCCAGCCAACCTCCGGGGCGAAAACGGGGAAAAGGAGCGCACATGAAAGTCCAATCGTTCATGGGTAAGGTCACGAATGAGGGTTTGCACCAGATGGATCAGCACGTCAACACATGGTTGAAGCGCCATCAGGTAAAGCCGGTGCATGTAAAGCAGAGTTTCGGCTCTGAGCGGTTTCATGACGGGCGCAACCAGGAATCCATCATTGTCATTACGTTATGGTATGAGGAAGACCCCGAAAAAGACGATTTCGGCCTCTAAGCCCCGTCACTTTTATTGTCGCGCTTGCGCCGTTCCGCAGGGCGTGCTAAGATGGTTCGCGCCGGGTGTCGTCAACGCGGCGAGAGCCGGGTTCCGGTTCGTCCGCATAGTTTAACTTCGTCCAACGCTAGGAAGATCTACCCATGCCCATTACATCCCACATTTCCGTCGACTGTGTGGTGCCCGAGTTGCGTTCACCACACAAAGCCGATGTACTGAAGGAACTGACCCATCTGCTTTTTGAGGCCAAGAAGCTTAAGGGCGTGGGTCCCGCCGTCGATCAAATCATGGCTCGAGAAACCACCGAAAGCACCGGTATTGGTCACAGCATAGCCGTGCCACATGCGCGGGTGGCCGGGCTGAAGAACCTCATCTGCGCGGTTGGGCGTTCCACGGACGGTCTGGACTACGGGGCGATCGACAAGAAACCCGTGCATCTGGTCTTCCTCATTTGCTACCCGCCAGTCCAGCAGACGACCTATCTCTGCTTTGTCGCGGGGCTCGCCCGTGTGCTGCGCGACGAAAAAGTCCGCAAGTCCTTGTTGGCGGCCGAGGATGGCGCGGCTATTCACGCCCTGCTTGAGACCATGTCCACCTCCATGGCCCACCCCGAAGAACGCTACGCCAAGCCCATGAAGGCCGATCCCGACATGCAGGAGGTTCCCGATGCCCATGCGGATCTCGACCTCCTGCTGCGCTTGCAGCAGTGTCAGGAAATGCACGACTCCGCCCGGACGGGCAAGCGCGAGTTGCAGCAGCGGATTGAGAAGATCCGTTCGTTGGTCGATGCCCGAATCCTCAAGCATTATGACCGTCTCGTCAAGGGTCGTGCCCCTGCCGTCGTGCCTGTCGAGGGCGACACCTGCCAGGGTTGCTTCATGAAGCTGCCTTCACAATTTGCCCAGAAAGTGCGTCAAGATCAGTCGCATGTGCATACCTGTCCCAATTGCAGCCGGTTCATTCGTGTGGTCTGAGCCATCCGGCGCAGCATAAAACACAACGGAGGGGTCCATCATGGACATGAACAGAATCCGCGAGTACATTGAGCGTATCGACCTTTTCAACGGACTCGATCCGGAAGATGTCGTCAAGATTTTCTCCAAGGGCATGACCATGAAGTGCCTCAAGGGGGAAACCATCTTCTATAAGGACACCGTGGGCAGCCAGATGTATGTCGTGCTGGGCGGAAAGGTCGGCGTGGTGGAAGAGGGCAAGTGCATTGCCGCGCTCTCCACGGGAGACATGTTTGGCGAAATGGCGCTCGTGACCAAAGAGCCCCGCAGCGCGAGCGTGGTGGCACTCGAAGACAGCCATCTCTTCGTCCTGAGCGAAACCACCTTTGAGCGTCTTATGACCAAGCGTGCGGCCATCCGGATCCTGCTCAATATCATCCGGGTGCTCAGTCACCGCCTCAAACACGCCAATTTGAAAATGATTCATCCCAAGCCGTGATGAAGGCACTGCGATCGGCACGGCCACGGGTGAAACCATGACCTTTTTTCTTCAATGCGTGCGATTCGCAGGCGTCTTCTTTCTGCTCACGCCTGCGATGTTTCTCTTGCGCCTCAGCGTGTGGCCGGTCGCCCTGTATTCTGAGCGGCTGGATCGCCGCCTGAAGAACAACGTCATGCGGCATTGGTATCGCAATGTACTCCGCATTCTCGGCGTCAAGGTCGTCGTCAAAGGCACCCCCCCGAAGCCGCCCTTCTATCTCGTCGCCAATCACCTGTCCTATGTCGACATGCTGGTGCTGGCGCAGGAAACCGACTGCCTCTTTGTGTCGAAGGGGGATGTCGAGCATTGGCCGGTGATCGGCTTCATGATCAAGTCGCTCTACATCCTTTTCATTGACCGCCAGAACAAACGGGACACTGCGCGGGTGAACAAACTGCTCGCGCATGCCATGGACGCGGGAGAATGTTTCGCCATCTTCGCCGAAAGCCGCATTTCCTGCGGGCATGATGTGATGCCCTTCAAGTCTGCGCTCATTCAGCCCGCGCTCGACAATCACGTCCCGGTCTATTGGGCCGCCCTGCATTACCAAAGCCCCCCGAACGCACCGTCTGCCAACAAAGTGGTGGTCTGGTGGCGGCCGGAGGCTTTTTTCCCGCACATCTTTCGACTGATGAAACACCCCGGCGTGACGGCCACGGTCACCTTCGGCCCCGAGCCAATCTACGGAGAAGACCGCAAGGTGGTGGCCGAACAGCTCTTTCAGGCGGTGCGCAACGCGTTTATCCCGGTGGACTAAACGTCAGCGGCCTTGAGTTCTTCTGTCAGCGCGACATATGCCTGCATGGCCTCTTCCTTGGACAAACCGGCGAGCGCCTTCCAGGAATCGTACTTCGCGCGCCCGGCCATGTCCAGCATCCCCGGTCGATCCCCGCCACAATCGCCGTTGGTGCTTTGCTTGAAGAGCGCGTACAGCCGCAGCTTGGTTGGGATGTCCGGGGCCTCGGACAAGGCGGTCACATCCTTCGTGGCCTGCTCGAAACGTGCGGACCAGTTCTCCGTCATGAGGACTTCTCCTTTGATGTTCGGTAACCTCGCCCGGAGGCATTCGACTCAAAGGTTTATTCTGGTCTCTTGCTCCCGCCCGGTGCAACTTTCTGGCGTGAGAAACTTGACATGGAAGCCGCGCAACGATAGTCTGAGGCGGGTAAATTTACGGAGGATCAAACCCCATGCTGTCTTTGTTCAAACAACTGGTCGAGTTCGTGTTCTACGCCATTCCCTGGATGTTCCAGTTCCTGTTCTCCTGGATCGGGTAGGAAACGAATAGTGGCGCGATGCGTTGCTAGGCGGCGGGATCTTCTGGCGCGGCAGGGCGGGCTGTGTCTTGGGGAGCCGTTCCCCACCCGGAAAGCTCAAGTACCAGCAGCGTGATGACCCCCGCAACAATTGCGAGGTCCGCCACATTGAAAATGCCGGTGCGCAACCCGCCGATCCCCATGTTCATGAAATCGACCACCTCGTGCTCATCCCGGAAAATGCGGTCGATAAGGTTCCCCACCCCACCGGAAAGCACCAGGGAGAGCGCGCTCACCACGCCGAGGGTGAGATCCTGTTTCAACCCTAAAAAGACCAGCAGCGCCACGAGGATCACGCTATTGACCCCCAGCAGCACCCAGACACGAGTGGTATCGGGCAGGCTCGCGAAAAGGCTGAGGAAAGCACCGGGATTGCGGGCGTATTGCAGCCGAAACACGTCTTTCAGCGGGCCCTCTTTCGCCCAAGAGAGATTTGCATCCACGGACGACCGCTCGGGACTCAGGTGCTCCTGCGCCACCCACTTGGTGGCCTGATCCAGCGCCACCCCGGCCAATACGATAGTCGCGGCCAATATCCACCGATGCCGAAGGCTCATCCATTCTCTCCATGTTTGTTCGAATACGCATGCCCGGCCCCTTTGGATGCCCCTACGGAGGAAACCTCAGTCACCCATGGGCAGCACGGTGTCCAGTACTTGTTTGGCGCGTTTCTCGCGGTATTCCGTCAACGCTTGGGCCAGCTCAGGACGGCCCAATGCCAATATCGCCACCGCCAGCAAGGCCGCATTCGTCGCCCCGGAGGCTCCAATGCCCAAGGTGCCCACTGGAATGCCCGGCGGCATCTGAACGATGGAATACAGGGCATCCTGACCCTGCAAAGGGCCCGCTGCCATTGGAACACCAAGTACCGGCTTCGTCGTGTGCGCCGCCACCACCCCTGGCAAAGCGGCGGCCAAACCCGCGCCCGCGATGAAAACCTGCGCGCCACGGGACTCGAGGGATTGAATAAATTCCACCACCTCAGTGGGGGTTCGGTGCGCGGAAAGGACTCGGCACTCGTGGGTGATACCAAACTCTTTCAAGAGCTTGTGCGCCTTCGACATGGTCTCCCAGTCGGATTCACTACCCATCAACATGCCTACCAGAATGTCCGGTGTTGCACCCATCTTCTCATCTCCTGTATCCGCCGCAAGTATAGGTAAATTGGGCCGCTGAATGCAAAAAGGATTCGTTCGTGCCTCCAATTTTGTGCTTGCGTTCACGGATTTCCGTGTCCCGCCCCGAGACTTATCCACATCTTATCCACAGGGCAAGCTCAAATGCGAAATTCACTCGACCACCACCCAGCCAATAGAACATAAGCCATTGGTATCAAATGAGATAAAATTATTTCGTCTGGATATTTTCGCCCCGCTCCAGCCCCCTAGTTCTTCGCAACTTCCGCAGAAGCGAGTTATTTCGTCCAGTTTTCCCCAACCGCCTCTGCTGCGATAAACAAATATTTCGATTCTTCCCGACAAAGTCGAGGGGGCTAACCCTGTTTGCGACCTTGCGGGCGCTTCTCGTACAATCAAAGGCAGCAAAGGGAGCGGTAAAGAGAAGAGGAATTGCCGATGCGCGTCATTGCTGGAGAAGCGAGGGGAGTGCGGCTGGTATCGCCATCGGCCGACCTGCCCGTCCGCCCAACGCTCGACCGTGTTCGGGAGTCCCTCTTTAATATTTTGGGGCCGCGTCTGGCTGGAACGCGCTTTCTGGATTTGTTTACCGGCACCGGTGCCAACGGCATCGAAGCCCTCAGCCGAGGCGCCGCAGAAGCCGTGCTGGTGGATTCGGACGCGAAGGTGCTCTCGCTTGTGGCGGAGAATCTCCAGCGCACCCGTCTTCAAGCCCGGGGAAACTGCATGCGTCTGCGCTTGCCGGGAGAACTTGCCCGGGTGAAGCCCCCTTTCGAGGTCGTTTACGCCGACCCCCCGCACGAATTCCAGGACTGGTTGGGCCTCTTGGCGGCGGTGGATCAATGCCGTTTGCTCGCGCCGGAAGGACGCTTCATTCTTGAGCATCACTTTCGGACTGAAATACCGGAGCAGGTGGGTGCGCTGACCCGTGTCCGGGCCGTGACCTACGGAAAAACTACCCTCTCTTTTTTCTTGACACTTCATGTAGTATCTGATAGGCTATAAGACATACAATATATGGAGTTTTGGATTGAACTCTTAAGCCTGATGCGCCTATGTTGTGTGTCAGGTCGCTGTCGAACAAGACGAATCCGTTGAAAACGAGGAACGAGCATGCGGTGTCCTTTTTGTAATTATGTGGACGGTAAAGTGATCGATTCGCGGGCCTCGAAAGAAGGTGATTCCATTCGCCGTCGGCGGGAATGCCTCAAGTGCGGGCGACGCTTCACCACCTATGAACGGATCGAAGAAGTGGCGCAGATGGTCATCAAAAAGGACGGCCGCCGTGAGAATTTCGACCGCTGGAAACTCAAGAGTGGCGTGCTCAAAGCCGTGGAGAAGCGTCCTGTGGGCCTTGAACAGGTGGACGCCATGATCGACGAGATCGAGCGCGAGTTCTTTAATTCCACAGAGCACGAGGTGACCACCACGGCCATTGGCGAGGCGGTCATGACCAAACTCAAGCAGTTGGACGAAGTCGCGTATGTACGCTTCGCCTCCGTCTATCGCCAGTTCAAAGATCTCAGCGAATTCATGAGCGAACTTGAGGGCATGCTGACCACGCGCGGTAAAATGCACCCGTCCGCATCCTGACCGCGACCACAAGCCGTCTTGCACATCTCGGGACTATAGCTTCCATCCCTCGCGATACGGCGACTGGATGAGCGCGTTGGCCTCGGGCACGTTGGTAACCTTCAGGGCCGCCGAATCCCATTCAATCTTGGCATTCACGCGTTTTGCCACATTGCCGAGCAGGCAGACTTCCGTGAGCGGCCCGCCGTAGGAGAAGTCGGCCCCGGCTTTTCCGTTGGCCTTGCAGGCGCGGGTCCAGTCGTCTTCGTGGGTGCCTTCGACCCGGGGAATGATTTCGGCAGGCGGCGTAAAATCTTTCATGCGGGACATGGGCAGCAAGCACGGGCTGTTGCCGTAGGTGCCGCAGGTGATCATGCCCTTGCTGCCCTTGAACACCACGCCACCTTCCCCGTCGCCGAGCTGTTCGGTATTCGGCAGTTCCTTCGGCCGGGGCGGACGCAGTCCGTCGTACCAGGTCAGGGAAACCGGCGGCATTCCCGCCCGCTCAGGGAACTCATACCGCACGATACACGCAATGGGATGGGTTTCGGGATTGGCGTCGGTCATCGAGCCTTCGATCGTGGTCGGCGCGCCCAGTTTCAACGACCAGAAAACCGGGTCGAGTGTGTGCGCACCGCGATCGCCCATCATGCCACACCCGAAATCCAGCCAACTGCGCCAAGTTCCGGGATGGTAGGTCGGGTGGTAGGGACGCATGGGGGCCGGGCCGATCCACAAATCCCAGTCGAGCGTGTCCGGCACCGGAGGCGTTTCCGTCGGGCGCGCGCCCAGCGGGGAACTCCAGCCCGCGTGCCCCCAAGGATAGTAGGTAAGGCTGCACCAGGCATCCACCTCGCGCACCTCACCGATCACACCCGCCGCAATCCATTCGCAGATTTGCCGGGCACCTTTGCCCGAGTGCCCCTGGATGCCCATCTGCGTCACCACTTTGCATTCGGCCGCAATTTCAGCCAGCCGTCGCGCCTCATGAACGGTGTGCGTCAACGGTTTCTGGCAGTACACGTGCTTTCCCGCGCGCATCGCCGCTGCTGCAATGACGGCATGGGTGTGGTCGGGCGTGGCGATCATGACCGCGTCGATGTCTTTCTGCTTGTCCAGCATCTCGCGGTAGTCTTTGTAGATTTTGGCATTGGGGTATTCCGCGAAGACCGGGGCGGCGTATTTTGAGTCCACATCGCACAGCGCCACAATGTTGTGCGCCGACAGATTCTTGAGGTTTCCCTTGCCCATGCCGCCGATTCCAATTCCGGCGATATTCAGCTTTTCACTCGGTGCGGCCTCCTTCGCGCCCGCAATAACATGGCGCGGCACGATGAGAACCGAACTTGTGGCGGCGGCGGTGGACAAAAAAGTGCGACGACTGACGGATTTCATGGACGAATCTCCCAGGTTGTTGTTCCTCCCGCATTATAGCGAGAACCCATCGGGTCTGCCACTGTGGCAACGGCGTTTGCGTGAACGCTTCGCCTTGCCTACAATGGGGTTCGGAGGTTCCATGCGCATCTTGATACCCACTGCGGATTACCCGCCCATTGAGGGAGGCATCGCCACCCTTGCACTTGAGGTATCCCGGGAACTGGTGGCGCTGGGACACGAGGTAACGGTGGTCGCCCCGTGGTTTCCCGATATGGAGGCCTTTGATGCCGCCGAAGCCACCCGGGTGCTGCGTTTCTCCGGATACCATTGGGGCTGGCTGCGGCTGCTGCCGATGGCTTGGCGAACCTGGCCCGCACTGCGAAACACGGATCTTGTGCTGGCCATCAACGTCTCACATGGCGGATTGATTGCCTGGGCCGCCAAGTTCCTGCGTGGAACACCGTATGTCACCTTCGCTTATGCCTACGAATTCCTTAAATTCGCGGCCTTGCCGCCGGCGCGACATCTGCTCCTGAGCATCTACCGAAACGCCTTGGTAACGGTCGCCATCAGTCAGTTCACCCGACGGCGACTGGAAGACTTCGGCGTGCCACCGGAAATGATCACCGGGATCTTTCCCGGGGGCATGCCGCGCGCCTGTGCGCTCCCGGAGACCACCTTGCCGCCGGATTCCCCGCTGTGCCGCGACTTGGGTGATGCGCCCTTTATCCTGTCCGTCGGACGTTTCATTCCGCGCAAGGGGCAAATGACGCTGGTGCGCGCCATGCCGGAAATTCTGGAGGCGCATCCCGACGTGCATCTCGTGTTGGCGGGCCGGGGTCCGTGTCTGGCAGAATGCCAATCAGAAATCCGCGCCTTGGGTCTCAAATCCCGGGTGCATTGTCCCGGCTATGTGGAAAACGAGACGCTGGCCGCACTCTACACCGCATGCGCCTTGTTTGCCTTGCCCACAGGCGAAGAAGAGGGCGGACACGTCGAGGGTTTCGGTCTGGTCTTCGTTGAAGCGCAGGCGCACGGCAAGGCGACCGTGGCAGGCCGCTCGGGTGGCGTGGAGGATGCGGTGCTAGATGGGGAAACCGGCTTGCTGGTAAAGCCGGACGACCCCGGAGAAACGGCGCGGGCAATCGTGGGGCTCCTGTCGAACCCGGCGGAGGCAAAGCGTCTCGGCAACGCCGGTCGCCAACGGGTCAAGGACGAGCTGAACTGGCGGGTCTTTACCCAACGCCTGTTGGAAGCAGCCGGAGTGGAGAAACCGTGAGCAAGATTCGAGTCGCGCATATCATTACCCGCCTGTGCCGGGGAGGGGCGCAGGAGAATACCTTTCACACGGTGCGTCTCGCCAACCTCGAACGCTATGAGGTCGACCTGATCAGCGGCCCCACGCGGGGGCCAGAGGGCAGTATGGAGCCAATGGTTCTCGCGGCGGGCATTCCAATACTGCGCGAACCGTTCCTCACCCGCAATCCCGCGCCCCTGCGCGACTACCTCGCCCTGAAACGGCTCACCAAACGCCTGCGCGAGGGTCGCTATGACCTCGTGCACACCCACACCTCCAAGGCGGGTTTTCTGGGGCGGCTCGCGGCGGAGCGGGCGGGTATTCCAGCGATCGTGCACACGCCGCATGGCAACGTCTTTCAAGGATATTTCAATCCATATCTCACCCGGCTCTTTGTGTGGATGGAACGACACGGGGCGCGACGCACTGACCGCATCATCGAATTGACCCAGGGCGGCATCACCGAGCACCTCGCGGAGGACATCGGCCGTCGCGAACAATACCGCGTGATTTTCAGCGGCATTGACATCGCGCCGTATGCCGATGCCATTGCGAGGCGACAGGAAACACGCCACGCCTTGGGCGTGGGCGATGACGAGTTGCTGGTGGGTGGTGTGGGCCGACTGGAACCGGTGAAAGGTTTCGCGTATTTTGTGGAGGCGGCCCAACGCATCGCGGAGCGTACACCGGGCACGCGGTTCATCATCGTGGGACAAGGTTCGCTCGATGCGGAGTTGCGACGGGCGGCCGCCCCGCTCGGCACGCGCTTTGTGTTTACCGGCCCGCGCGACGATGTGCCCGCGCTCATGGCGGCGATGGATGTGCTCGTGGTGCCTTCGATCAACGAAGGCATGGGCCGCGTCTTACTGGAAGCGGGTGCGGCGGCCACACCGGTGGTGGCCACCCGAACCGGGGGTATCCCGGACATTGTGGACGACGGCGAAACGGGCTTGCTCGTGCCGCCCAGATATGCCGAAGCCCTGACCGAGGCTGTGGTCGAGTTGATGGCCGCGCCCGAACGGCGTCATTGGATGGGCGCAACGGCGCGGGCGAAAATCGTGCCGCAGTATAGTCTGGAAAACATGGTGCGCCAAATAGAAGCCGTATACGAGGAGATTTTGCATGAAAAAGCCCGTGACACCCGGCGATGAGTTCCTAGCGAAACAGCGCCTGCTCGTGATTTCCCCCCACGCCGACGACGAAAGTTTCGGTTGTGCGGGCACCATCGCACGAATCAAAGATCTCGGTGGCGAGGTCTTCGTGACCTGCTGTTCCGTGGGCACGCTCAAGCACTATGACGGCAAGGAAGAGCTCGTGGGTGGCTCCACGCGCGAGGAGGAATTCCGCGCGGTGATGGACTTCCTGCAGGTAGACGACTGGGATATTCTGTTTCGAGACGCCGAATCCCATCTGCGGCTGGACGCGTTGCCGAGGCGCGAACTTATCGCCCTCTTCGAGCGCGACGGGAAACTGGCCCTCGACAAAATCCGCCCCACCATGCTGGCGATTCCCTCCTCCTCCTACAACCAAGATCACGAGGCCGTGTTTCGCGCCGCATTTACCGCCGCCCGCCCCGGCGTGCCCGAAGTAAAACCCTTCCAACCGCTCGTCATCGGATACGACAACACCTCCCTCTTCTGGAGCCTTGAACGCGAACATTTCCATCCGCATTTCTATGTGGACATCACCGACTACCTGCCCAAGAAACTGCACGCCCTGTCCCTGCACCAATCCCAAATGCGCGACCCCATCCATCATTCCAGCGTGCAAAATGTAGAATACGCCGCACGACTACGCGGCAGCGAAGTCTCCGTCGCAGCCGCCGAGGGATACATGCTGTTTAGACAAT
Source organism: Candidatus Hydrogenedentota bacterium (assembly GCA_903932505.1). Taxonomy (GTDB): domain Bacteria; phylum Hydrogenedentota; class Hydrogenedentia; order Hydrogenedentales; family CAIZGN01; genus CAIZGN01. The sequence continues at coordinate 2,811 of CAIZGN010000169.1, read as the reverse complement.
TGCTATAAGCACCGGCAACACCCCAAAAACCTCTTCATCCCCCCTAGCAAAAGTACCACCGAGTTGGAGGGCGGGAAGTGCTGCGGAGATCTCCTTATTTCAACAATAAGAAAACAAACAATACCCCTTGACAGAAACTGTGAAATGCGCTATAATGAAGTGTGCTATAATACTGTGGCGGAGCGTGAACGAACGTAATCTCTATCGGTAATCGGGCGGTCTCTGCGATACCAAGTTGTTCGTCGGGGCAAAAAACGGCTGTTGAACGCGGAACCAAGATTCTGCGGCAAATAGCGAGCGGGGTGGTTCCGCATTTCGGCATCCACCTTCAGGCAGGCAGCAGTAACATTGATGCCAGCATCCCTGTGGTATCAGTGTTCAGACTAAACGCATGCGGTGCAGACAGCGTTTTTCCATCATGCGGCTGCCGGGGAGTCAGTCATTTTGGCTGCAAGGTCGGGGAAGATCGCCATCGCGGTTTTCGTCGTAGGGGAAATACGCTTGGATGCGTACAACAATTAGGAGTGATGTGAAAATGGAAACCAGAAATTTAAGACAGTGGTCAGCCCCCGGTGGGCGGAATTTAGCGCGGTCTGCCGCGTTATTGTTGGTCGGACTGCTCGCGCTTGCAGGAACTGCGGCGCAAGCAGACATCACATTGGATGCGACTGCAACGGCAAAAACGTGGCAAACGAATCTGAACAATCAGACCGTGACATTGACGGTGGGAAACAACACCAATCGGGTGCTGGTCGTTGAGGTATCCTCATCGGACGCAAATGCTGGCGCGAACACCTCGTATGCACCCACTAGTGTGACGTGGGTCGTGGGTGCCACTACCCAAACGCTGAACACGCCGGCGGTTTCGGCTATCCCGACAGGCCGGCGGACCGTCAGTTCTGTGTGGGTCTTTGTGGCTCCTACGGTGGGAGCTGGAACGGTTACCGTGAACTGGACCAATGGCGCGGTGAATTGCGGGGGTATCATCGCAACTTCCTTTTATAATTGTTCCCAGCAGACTCCAGTGGCAAATGACACAGCCTCAGCCTTCGCCCAAACCGGCGGGGTGGCAACGATTACCGCTACGACCTTCAATTCCCTACCGATCGGCAGTATCGCGCTAGCGGCAATCGCGTCCAGAGATATCACCACCGCGTGGACGGTGAGTGGTACCTTTACAAAAATTATGGATGTGGCCCTTAACGGAGCAGTGGGTGACGATGACGAGGCGGGTGCGGCACGTCTCACGAATCCCATAGCAGCGGCGGGTACCATTGCACTGGCGGTGAATCAGGGAGCAGTCACTTCCGAGAAATGTGTCGCTCTCTGCGGTATCCGGTCACTGCCTGAGATCCTCAATGTGACCAGTACACTGGCCAACGGAACTTATGGTGTGGGACTGGTCATTCCAATTTCGGTTACTTTCAATCAAGCCGTTACCTATGCAGCGGGTACGGGCGTGGCCCAATTGCAGCTTGAAACGGGTACCACCGACCGCCAAGCGGCCTATACCAGCGGTTCGGGAACGGCGACCTTGATATTCAATTACACGGTGCAGGTGGGTGATTCTTCGGCCGATCTGGAGTATCTGAATACTGCGGCTTTGACTCTTACGGGCACGGCGACCTTGAAGGACACATTCTCTGGAGTCAACAATGCCGTGCTTACACTGCCGGCCTTGGCGGGCACCGGTTCGCTCGGATTTAACAAGGCGATTGTAATTGACGCGGTTCAGCCGATTCCCACAGTGACGGGTCCGGCTTCCCCGACGAATGCCAGCCCGATTAACTTCACTATCAATTTTGATCACTCGGTAATCACTCTGACCGCAGCCGAGATTACGGTAACCGGTGGCACCAAGGGGGTGTTGTCCGGCAGCGGATCCGGCCCCTATACGCTGCCTGTGACGCCGACGGCCGATGGTGCGGTGACCTGTCAGGTGAATGCCAATGCGGCGCAAGACGCTTTGGGCAATAACAATGTTGTGTCCAACAACCTGAGCATCACGTCGGACCGTACGTCCCCCACGGGAACGATCTCGGTGAACGCCGGAGCCACCTATGCCACCTCGACCCCGGTGACGCTGACCCTGTCCTCCTCGGACGCCGGTTCTGGCGTGGCGAACATGCAGTTCAGTAACGACAATTCGACGTGGAGCGGCTGGGAAGCGGTCGGAGTGACCAAGAGCTGGCCACTTTCTGCTGGTGACGGCGCCAAGACCGTGTATGTGCAGTATCGTGATGCAGCGGGCAATGTTTCAACGGGTACCATAAGCGATGGCATCACGCTGGACACCGTCGCCCCCAGTGCCACAGTAACGGGTCCGTCCTCTCCTTCGAGCGCCAGCCCCATCAACTTCACGATCAATTTCAGTGAGTCGGTGACTGCCTTGGCGGCTGCGGGTATTACGGTGACCGGTGGTACCAAGGGTGTGTTGACCGGTAGTGGTTCTGGCCCCTACACGCTGCCTGTGACGCCGACGGCAGATGGCGCGGTGACCTGTCAGGTCACGGCGGGTGCGGCGCAGGATGCAGCAGGCAATGGTAACACCATTTCCAACAACCTCAGCATCACGGTAGACACCACTGGCCCCATGGGTTCGGTGCTCATCGACAGCGGTTCTTCCTACGCGAATACCACCGCAGTAACGCTGACCTTGGGCGCGACAGACTCCGGTTCCGGTGTGGCTGATATGCAGTTCAGCAATGACGGCTTGACGTGGAGCGGCTGGGAAGCCTTCGCCACGTCGAAGAGCTGGACGCTATCCACAGGCGACGGGTCAAAAACCGTCTACGTCCAATACCGCGACAC
>CAIZGN010000168.1 GCA_903932505.1 Candidatus Hydrogenedentota bacterium | reverse complement strand
TGCGCATTTATTGATTCCTTTTCGACGCTTGCCCCTATGCGGCTGGGCAATTGAGGCTGGCGCATTGTGTGCATAGTTGCGTTGTGCGCATAGGGGTCGCTGGAGATATCCACATAGCGACCCAAACCCGTCACCGGCAAGAATGGAAAGCGGGCGCTCAACGTCCCGGTTCACGCGCGCGCGGCTTCATTCGCGTCGCCTGCAACCGGCGGTTATACCCACGACGTGGAATGAAACGATGAACCACTCCGTTACCTCATGCCGTATGCAATTCCTCGCGGATCACGCGGCGAAGCGTGGATTCAATCTGCTCGCCCGTCATCGCCTGGTGGAGCGCCTGGTTGATGAGGGTCTGGTAGCCACGCTCCCCGGCCTTGGCCTTGAAGAACGCAATGATTGAACCATCCAGCATGATAGAAACACGCTGCTTGCCTAACCGTTCATTGACCGCGGCGGCGAACTCTTTGCGGCTGACATCCTTTAAGCCAATGCGCAGGCGTGGCGATTTAGAGGTAGCGGGAGAGGGTTTCGATTTCATGGAGTTCCGCCTTTCGCATGGAGATAATGTGAATTTCGTCTTCGGTTTCCCTGTGGCAGATCGTCACGATGGCTATGCCAAGAAAGCCGGTGGAATTAAAACGCCGTTCGCCGTCGTAATCACGGGAGTCTTCCACCGTGAAGGTAGGCCCGTTGAATACCTGCTCGGCGTTCGCGAAATCAAAGCCGTGTTTCTTCAGATTGGTGGTGCGCTTGGCGGCTTTCCACGTGAAGTTCATGGATTTTATTATACATACGATAATATATATTGCAAGCGACCCACCACCATCCCGGACCCCAGTGCGCGTGGGGCACAAGGTAACTTCCTATCTGCTTTTCGCGCGCGAATGGCCGCTATGGAGAAGAATCGCCACCGGCCGCTCCTGGCCGGCCTTTGCCGCTGACACCCGCCGCCTGCCGAAATTCTGACCAGAGTTCGGTTTTCAAAGATCCGGGCTCACCCTTTCGACCCTGATCAGCCTCCCAAGCTGGCGTTGCGCCAGTGACTGCTTACGTCAAGAGCGGCCGCTCGATTTTTACGCGTTTTAGCGGCGGCAGTGGGGTCGGGAGTGACGGCTCGTGTTTTTGAAATGCAGTCGCTGGCTGGAATTTCAGAGAACGGAGGACGTCAAAGCTAACTACCGCAATGCAGTCACCTATTTTGCAGCGAGCTAGAAGTTCCTCTGCAATTCGATGATCCGCGCCGACGAATACCGGAGAATCCCTCTGATGCCCGGATTGATGCCTGCTATCCCATGCAGAATTCGGGCAATCGGCAAGACCAATACCGTCACATTATTGCGCGCGCTCAGCGTCCAGACAAAAGGGGTGTTCGACAAGGCCTCGGCCAGACCCAGCACGCTGCCCGTGCCGAGGCGGTAGCGCTGGATCTTGCTGACTGCTTGCACCTCCCCCTCTAGAATCACGAACGCAGAGTCGAGGCCCCCCCCCGATTGGTCGGTGAGTTTCTGGCCCGCATCGAATAAGCCCGAGTTGAGTCTACGCGAGGCCTGCAATTTGAGCAGCAGCATCTCCTCGCTGGTGAGGCCTTTGTGATCCGTACCGACTCGGGCGTAGGCTTGGCCCAGTTTCCTTTCTCCCTGAATGGTCGACAAATTTCTCTGGCCCGCGACTTCGAATGAGCAGTCCGCCTGCGCCGATGACGAGATCAGCCTGGAAAGGCTGTTGGCCATGCACAGTTGCAGGAACAGGGACTCGACTACCGGCTTGAGCAACCCGGTATCCGCGTCAAGCAGGGCGCGCAACGGATCGGTGCCGATCTCCAGGCAGGTCGTGCTGTCCACCGTGCGGGCAGATTCATTGCGCACGCCGCCCTCAAGAATCGCCTGCTCCCCGAAACTAGCGCCCTTGCCCAGCACTGCGATGACCGCGCCCTCTGCCGGATCGAAAATCTCCACGGAGCCCTCGAGAATGATCAACAGGCGGTCCGCGCCATCGCCTTTTTGGAAGATTACCTGGCCCGGTGCATACTCGACGAATTCGCCGCCGCTGTCCGGAGCGGGCTCGCGTCGGAGCGGGCGGTTGGGCAGCGATGCGTCAGGCGAGGCCATGCTGGCCATGCAGCGCTCCGTTACAAGGGGCTGGCCGCTGGAGTTTCGGTGCCGCCCGGGCAACCCGGCGTCATCCCGGCTGGTCATTGCGCCTTCCCTT
>CAIZGN010000167.1 GCA_903932505.1 Candidatus Hydrogenedentota bacterium | reverse complement strand
CTCCTTGGCGCTGGAGACACACTGGCTAGAAATTCAGGTGCTCCTCCAGAAGGCGAATTGTTGGACATGAGCCCCCCCTATTATGTTCCTGGTACTCTCCCGAAGGAGAGTAATTGGCCCGGAAACTTGGGTGATAATAAGGACTGGCCCCAGTCTAAACAGACAAACAGTGGTATTGCTAAATTACCCGCTGGAGTAACTCTGGGTGCTTTGGCCTCCCGCGATTTTGAGAACAACCCCAGGGCTACGGCCGCGATGCGTACCGGGGCTGACGAACCGGTCCGGTATGGTACCGGAGTGAATTTTGCATGTAGTCTGGGAAGGGAATATATCGGTCAAGGTGGTCAGTTGGAGATTTTCGTGAGTACTACTGCAGTGTCTCCCGCCGTTCCCCCGCCACTTCCATCACCGCTCTCCGTATATATCGTTCCCGAGCTCCTGTATGCGCAGTTCGACCCAAGTGCCCCAGCACCCGGAACCTATCTACTTCTCGATGATCCTTCTTTGGCCGCAACTACTGCCTCCTTTACATTTTATGTCCCATTTCCTCAGAACGATCCCGCAATGGGTGTCTGGATTGATATGCCGGGCACTGGACTGGTCTGCTGGGAAGGGCGTGCCCATGTCTTTGTGGGTTCTGGTGGTGCTATCAGTGAGCCTGGCTGCACCTTCGTGATAGACACGATTCCTCCCGTTTTGGATCCTAGCGATAAAACTAGAAATGCCTTAAGTTTTGTTGCCGACCACAATGACACGTGTCTTACAAACTTACCTTCTCCGCCTCCCCCCCCCCCTCCCGCATGGTTTGTAAATTGGCGCCCCGGATTTTTGACACTGCCCTATTCTGATGGCACGTGGCTGACCTCTGGTCCACAAGTCTTTTTCAATGTCGATTCCTTGAGTTCGTACGTGATCTGTGACCCCCGGGATACAACCCTCTCATTCCAGGCACAGGTAAACTTCTATGATCCATTGCCACTCGATGATGGTGGTTATGAAATCCCTGTGGAAAGATCGGGGTTTGAACCATGCAGTCCCTGTGTACTCAATGCCAGTTTGGGCGGTACAGTCTGGTCCGATGGTTTACCACCGGCCGATTCCGTAATACACACTGCTGAATGTTGGGGCGGGACCGAATGTTGGTACACCACCGGGTCCTGGTCGATAATCAATACTCCCTTTGACGCTTCTAGTTGGAGTCCGAGAGAGGCGCGGTTTGAGGCGATCGACAGGGCTGGTAATTCATCGGAAAAGACGCCACCCTTAGAACTGTGGTGGATGCGGGAAGCAAGGGTCTCGGTATCAGGACCTGGCGACCCGAATGATCCAGTATTCGTTTGGAGTTTTGTGCGGCCTAGCGACCCTAAAAACGTTACACCCTGTGAGCCGATTTTCCGGTACGGCATCATAACCCCCACGCAGGTCAATGTCGGTGATCCTTGGATCATCAATCCGGCTACGCTGAAGTGGAGTGATTGGTTGTCCACCGCAGATGTTGGTTACCAGATCTCGCGAACTACTAAATACGATAACACCACGACCTTCGGTGACAGAATTAATAGTATTTCTGAGGTTGGTTATCTTGTCTTTTGTCTCCAAGCGGCCGATGAGGCAGGTAACGTATCTGAGTCTGTTTGCAGCGATTTCTTGAATAATCTTAATCAAATTGAGGGTGAGCCCGGCTGGATATTGATTCCGGGATCAGCGCAAAAACTTTCCACCAAACTGACCGCGCAGTTTTGGCATAACCTGCGTCCAGACCTGACTAGCTACCCGCCGGGATACTCAGCATGCGACTTATTTGCGGTTAATTTGCCTTTCCCGCTTCCTTATACGGAGACGGATTTCGGTTCGTCGTATAGGATTCCAGCTCCCAGTGTTCCTCTCTTCCGTATTGAAGGAAAGTTCACCATCGCAATGGGCTACCCGGATACCTTGGATCCGGCGGGGGTAGGTGCCCGCTGGGAACTGATACGGGATGGAGTAACGGTGAAATCCGGAAATCTTCCCGTGGACAATACCTGTACGCCAGGTAACGTATTAACCCTTCCAGCAGATTTATCATCCATCCAAAACGACCTTTTCTGTGCCTTCACCGGCAGTCAATTGACGAGTTTTGGGACGCCTTTTGTTCGGGATGTCTCGTACATTCTCAAGGTTCACACCACGTATCAAAAGGGTGGTGTTAATATTGAGGATCCTGAAGGTGCCTCCGTCCGTTTCACGGTAGTATCTGATCGTCCCAATTTAGAAACCCAGCCTATCAAATTGATTGAGAAGGGGGAGTAGGGGTTCGGTGAAAACAGAAACGCCGTGCGGAAGGGTTCCTTCTGCACGGCGTTTTTCGTTCGATGTTATTCGGGGTCGTCTTCGCCGATGTGGGAGGCTCGGTCGCGGAGTACTCGCTTGAGTATTTTTCCGGTGGGGCCTTTGGGTAGTTCTGTGAGTACCTCGATGGCTTTTGGGATTTTGTATTTGGCCATTTGCACTTGCAGGAAATCGGCGATATCTTCGGCTGTGAGGGTGGAGCCGTCCTTGGGCGTGACGTAGGCAACGACTTCCTCCCCTCGGAGGGAATCGGGCATGCCCACGACCGCTGTTTCAAGCACTTTGGGGTGTGTGTAGATTACT
>CAIZGN010000166.1 GCA_903932505.1 Candidatus Hydrogenedentota bacterium | reverse complement strand
GCACCGTAATTCACCGTCTGCGGGGAAGTTCCAGAGATGGAACCACCGACGCCCGCCGTGTAGCTGAGCGTGTAGGTGTTGAGGGCGAAGTTCGCAGTCAACGTACGGCCCGTGCTGGCAGTGAAGGTGTAACTTGGCGAGGTGCTGACCTCGACGCCGCCTTCTGTCCAATTGACGAAGGCATAGCCGGAATTTTGCGTGGCGCTTACTGTAACGCTACTGCCCGAGCTTACAACGCCGGAACCGGTGACACTGCCTGAGCTGGCTGGGGAGACATCGGTCGAAATGGTGATGGAGGAAGATGCTTGGTAATCGGTGGTGAACTGAGTAACAAGCCCCGCACCTCCGAAGCCATTTACCGTCCCTTCAAGGTAGCTGTGGTCAGTCCAGATATAGGACGTTGTGTTGCTGTTGCCCACCAACTCAACCTGAGCTTCCCACAGATTCTGGGTGGGGCTGTATCCGGTGATGTCCACCAGAAGATTTCCGTTGCCCGGGGTGTAGGCGAAGGGAACCTGGAAAGGTATGACCACATTGAAGGGATTCAGACCGCCCCCCGCACTTACCGTGAAAGAGAAGGTGATGGGGCCGGAATAGACGAGTGTTCGGTCGATAGAGGTTGCGTAGTTGTCCGCATAGACCGTGCTGAGGGCATTGGGAGCCTTGTCGGTGGTCGACAGGTACACTTCAAACTGGCTGATGGTCCACGTGTAGGAGCCCGGGAGCAGAGCGCCACCCGGCCGCCATGCTATGCCGCCAATCGAGTGCGTGTCCTGCGCTGCCCAGAACTGCGAACTGTCGAAAACCTGCTGCAACCTTCCGCCAGCGCCACCAGCGACCTGCAGTTCCGCAGGGGCGTTGGTGTAGGCATTCGGCACGACGATGGTATTACCCAGTGGGGTAGGCGGGGTGTCCGAGATGAAGATGGCGACTAGATTGCGATCCGCTGCAGCAGGGAAACTAAAGGTCGGGGAGGTGCTGACATCTGCCCCATTCTCGATCCAGCGCTCGAAATGATAACCGGGGAATGGTACGGCATCCACACTCACCACATCCCCAATATAATACGTGCCATCGCCATAGGTCGTTCCACCGATACCGGGGGAGGCGGCGGTGGTAATGGCGAAACTCTGTACAAAATTGGCCTGGAAGGCATAATCCGCATCAATCAGGATTTGAATATCGGGTGACGTTGCGATTTCAGTACCATTCCACGTCCAGTTGACAAAAGACCAACCCGGGTTGGCCACCGCACTTGCCGTGACGAGGGTTCCTGCATCGTAAATTCCGTCGCCATAAACCGCACCACCGTCAATGGGCGAAGCCGTCAGCGAGAGGGCGTACTGCGCGCCTCCGGGCACAAAATTGGCCTCCAACGTGTAGCTGGCGTCCAATGTGAACTCAATGTCGGGCCAAGTGCTGATTTCGATGCCATTCCAGGTCCAGTTGACAAAGGACCATCCGGGATTGGCAACTGCGCCGATGGTAACAAGGGTTCCTGCGTCATAACTGCCGTCGCCATAGACCCAACCGGCTTCTGCGGGCGTAGCAAACAGGCTGAGCACATTCTGTCCACCGCCGCCTCCGGCATCGCCAGAGATTACGAGGTCATAGGATTGGGTGACATCGCCACCCGCTGCATCGGTGGAGTGCACTGAAATATTGAACAGGCCGGCCACCAGGGGCGTGCCGTACAGGATGCCGTTAACCACATCAAAGTACATGCCATCAGGAAGGGCGCCGGTAACAGTCGTCTGAATCGGTGCCGTGCCACCCACAACAACCGTGCGGCTGACATAAGGAACACCGACTTCTCCGCTCTGAAGGTGATCGACGAGACCGATCTTTCCCTGGGCATCAAACCCGGCCATCTGCGCACCAACGTAATCGCCAACGACCACGACATCCGTGTAAGCGCCGGTTCCGTGGATGCCATCAAGGCCGACCGAGTCCGTCATCACTTCGTTCGTTTCCGGGTCAAGGGGGCCAGCGTACTTGAAGAATTCGTAACGACGCGTCACCACCTCGTCACCGTTTGGAAGATCTTCCGGAGCCCCGGCGAGTTCTCTGTTGGCACCGCCATCTGCGGAGGCAAATTCGGTCTGCATGACCTTCCATTCGACTTCCACCTCGGCAGGCTCGCCATTCATCCAATTGCGGTCATTGGGATTGTTGGGATCATCAGACACGAGATCCTTCAGCTCGACCTTGGCATTGTTGTGGGTGGATGTTTTTGTGGATTTGACCCACATCGGCTCGCTGAATTGCTTGAGGGCCGGGACGCCGGGTGCGGGGGCAGGAGGAGGAGGCAAAATAATGCGCGCGACAACCTGCGCCGGTTGGGCCGGGGCGGGAGGCACATACGTGAAGGAAGGCGTGGATATGTTTACCGGGGTGCCATGCACCAAATTGCCGCTTCCGTCATCAATCAGCCAGTTGTATTTCACTGCCAGTGGGGTGTTGTAGAAACCCACACCAAAGTGCTCACCGCCGAAATTGACACTCGGATCGGTGAACTGGTGTCCATCGGTCGGGGAAATCGGGCCGGAAGGAACCGCCGTATAGGCGGCCCAAGATCCATCGGCGTTCTTCGTGCTTTCATAGCGCACGAAAACCTTCGGCACAAGCGGATTGCTGTTATCCTCGGAGATTCTGGGGACTCCGTAATGATTCCAGTCGTAGGTGTAGGTCACATCGGTACTGTGGGCACCATCAATTTCAATTTCGAAACCATGGCACGGCACCCCGTTGTCATTGACGGCGTCAAAATTGTCGATACTTCCGTAACCCACAGCGTGGGCCATCGAGGAGATCCCGACCAAAGTCAATACCAAGGCACACACAATCCTCTTCATGTTTTCATCCTCCATCTTTTTCTGCGGTGAAGCGCAATCCACATCTGCCCGTGGGTGCGCTATTTGGGAGTGGGTTGACACGATTGCGGTACTCCTTCCGCACGGTCATCCACCACTCCATCAGGCTGGCTCAACTTTTCCATCACGGCTGCGCAGGGAGACAGCGCCAATAAATGCAACGCTATAAACCCACATGCACAGCCCCTTCCACCAGCACTGAAAACCAGATTTCACCCGTTCCTATTCCCGGAATTGATTTTTATATATTTCACAACTGGAGGGTGGATGCAGCATCCGCATAGGGATGACATAGAAAATATTAATGCATTGTATTTATCGGTATTAACACTTCAGGCTCGGGCAACAAAAGAATATACACTGCCATTTCGTCCCCCCATGCTAAGCCCCCCCCCCTAGCCTACCCCCCGTGGATTTTCGGTCTCCGCATACCGACGAGAGACCTCAGGATCGGGGAAACTCACTGGCGGCGCATGATATGCTCTTTGAATTGAAGAACCATCCGTTGTTTGAATGCGGCAGGTAGGCAGACGTATGGGAAAAAAACAGTAGCAACAACACCCATGGTGGCGATACCACAGGAGAAATTATGTGCACTAGAAGAAACGCTTTCGGATTTACTCTTTGGGTGTTGACATGGCTTACCGGAGTGGCATACGCCGGAGCCCAAGACTTGCAGCTGAGTGTCTATGCCACCACGGGCAGTGTGCATACATTGGCTACGAACGAGGAGTCTCGCACTCGGGCACTGGAATTGCTCGGCAATCTACGCGTAAACAAGGTCTATTTGGAGACGTACCGTGGCGGCGACGTGGTACCACTGCAACAACTAGTTTTTTTGCGCGACTTTTTCAGCCAGCATGGCTTTGAGGTCGTTGGAGGTATTGCGACGGTGCCGGGCGGCAACGTGGGTGTCGCTGCGGACAGGGGCCTGACTTGGTTCAATTTCCAAAACCCCAAAACACGTGAAGACCTGGCCCGCATCATCCGCGCTGCCGCGCCACTATTCGATACGTTCATTGTCGATGATTTCTTATGCACCAGCGATGAAAGCGTCGAATCAAACCGGGCGCGCGGCGCGCGCTCTTGGCCAGATTATCGGCGCGACCTCATGGTCTCCATTGCCAAAGACACAATTATACGGCCCGCGCGAGAAGCAAACCCGTCCATCTCGGTCATCATCAAGTTTCCCCAATGGTATGACCTATTCCAGCGGTACGGTTACGATGTCGAACGCATGCCACAGTTGTTTGACCATGTCTGGGTGGGTGTCGAAACACGTGGCGCACGCACCCAACGCTTCGGCTTCCAACAACCATATCAGGCCTTCGTCAATTATCGATGGATGAGCGAAAATGCTCCCCGCAATATCGGCGCGGCATGGTTCGACCATGGCGACTGCGGCCCGGGTGAATTCATCGACCAGGCGTGGGAAGCCGCCCTGGCGGGCGCTCCTGAGCTGGTGTTTTTTTGCTACGCCGACGTAGAAAAGGGCCATCCGGACCATGCCCGTGTGCCACAGGAATACGACCGTTTGAACTCGCTGTTCCACGCCGTGCGCCAGACACCAGCAGGCGGTATTCCCGCCTACAAACCCAAGCATTCCGACGGACATCCCTATCTATTGGACTTCATCGGGATGCTTGGCGTGCCCTTGGTTCCGGTATCAGCGTTTCCCGTCCACGCCACGCGTGTTTTTCTACCGGAACAGGCGGCGGCAGATCTGGACATAGGCCGGAAGCTCGCCGATGCGTCCTCGCTGGAAACCCTGGTGATGACTACCGGATTCTTGTCTTCAATACAGGATCAGGGCGCACTAGCGCGACAAGCGGGTTTGCAGCCGCTTGCCAACGCACTCCCGGTGGAAACGCGGACCATACTGGTCGATGGTCAACCCACGGAACTTGCCACGCCACTCAGGCTCTATGCAAATGTGACCGCAGACAAAGCGAATGCACGGTTGCAGGCGATCGTAGATGGAAAGCCAACGCCTTTCTTGACTGAATACAGCACCGGCGACCGACACTACGTTGTGCTCAACACATATTCCTACACCGAGGCCGATTTCAAGGCTGCGCATGAATGGCTGCTAAGCCCGTGTCCCCTGGGACTGATTGACCTGCCGCAACCGTGGGTGGATGTGTTGCGAGCGGCCTTGAGCGGCGCACGCACCGCGCATTATCCCGATGGCGCGCAACTGAGCGCGCCTGCGAGGATATGTTTTCAGCCGGTCGGCACCGGATGGTTTCTGCAAAACTACAACGAAACGGAGGTCACAGCGGCGCTCAAATTGACCACACCCGCTGCCCTGAGAGACGGGTTTACCGGTGAGCGCTTGACTCCACCCGCCTCCACGCACACGTTCACATTGATGCCGCATGCACGGTTATGGCTACGTCCGTAACCAATGCAAAAAGACCGAACAAGTTCAAGACCCCGCACGGCTTTTCCAAGACCTTGCCAGGCAACAATGACAAATGTTCAGAAAGGCAGCTCGCCTCTCCCGTCCTCACCCGGCGACAAGAGTAAGCACGGAGGAAAGAGAACGCCAGAAATCAGTAATAGGCCTCCACCCTGACAGAGCCAGATACATCAACCAGACGAATGAACTCCTTCGTCCGGTCAAAATCCTTCCAGCGCTGTTCGTTGACCAGCACTCTCTTAATCGGTTTTTCTTGTGGATGGCGGAGACGCAGCATCACGCTCTCGGGTTTGTTCCGTGCGGGTATTTCGATGGTGGCGGAAATTTTGCCTTTGTCCACATCCGAAACAACCTCATACGCCAAATCCCCGAAGTAGGTTGGGGCGTTGCGCACGCAAATCCGTCCACCCTGTTTTAGCCATGCGCGTGGAGTACCCCGGGCCAACCACAAAGACTGCTTCTCCTCCATCACAAGCATGTTGCGGAAGTTTTCCATGAACCAACCGGCTGTGCCATTGTCTGGAGTCTCGCACGCACCAAGGCCACCCAGATGCCAGTGCTCCCACAGTCGTCCGTCAGCGCCCACCATGGTTGCGTACGCATTCATCCAGAAGCGAAGAAAATTGGGGATATCGTCCTGCCGCAAGTAGATATTGGCATTGTGGGAAATCTTGGGCAGACTCACATAGCTCATCCAGAACCAAGCATCGTCCGTTGTGAGGCCCTTCGCCTTGCGTTGATCCGCCAACGCCTGCACCGCACTTTCCGAAGCCGTCATTTCCGCCATGATATCCAAAGTGCCGATCATCCCGGGCGTGTTGGCGTCGAGCACGCCAAAAGGCTCGGCCAGCGGCAGCGCCCCGACATAGGAATCGCACTCGCTGTCGTTATATTGGGGAGCACCCAATTCCAGCCCTGTCTGCCCCTGCGCATAGGGCATCCGGGGAATGTAGGTGTGGTACATGCCATCGCGGCCCTGACGAACCGGCGATAATGCCGCGTCCCGTTCCGCAGTCCTGCGGATATCTTCGCGAAATGCCCCTGCTTCTGCTTGGTATTTCTTTCCCGCCTCCCCGTCGAACTCCGCAAGCGCATCGCCGAATCGTTGAAGACCTTGCAGGGCGAATGCGTTGTCACTGTAATACCAATGCCAGTCGCATGCAGGCAGTGCATAGTCGCCCAGCATGCACGGCGGCATGAGCCCCGCCACAAAGAGATTTTCCCTGCCCGGCGTGTTCATCATGTAGAGTTTTCGCTGCCGGAGGATCCAGTCTGCCGCCGCTCGAAGTCGAGGCAGATTCTTTTCAAACCACACCCGATCCCCCGTCAAAAAATATCGCTCAGCCATCGCGAAAAGGAGCCGCCCCGTTGAAGCATGTGTGCCATCATGGCTGTAGCCCATGTCGTGCCGCAGGCTGGCAGCCCACTCCAACGAACCGCTGCCATCCATAAAGCCCCCGTCCGATTTGATCCCGGGCGATTTCAGAAAATGTTCATAGACCTGATCCGCCTGTTCATGCAGACCCAGCATGTCCTGAACGCGAACCACACGGCCCACCTCATGGGCCAGCCCACCCCACAGGTGCTTACCCCTCAGCTGGTTGTATCCTGCGTTCCACGCGGCGGTCCAGCCGGGGTCAGGCACCTGCACCGCCATACCCGGGGTGTCCACCGCCGGGAACGGTTTCAGCGTTGTGCCTTCCGGGCATGTCCACAACCGCACCTGTCGCATGACCTCCTCCCACGATGCAGTCTCCGGGTGTTCGCGAGTCATCTGCCGAATGCTCTTTTGTTTCTTTGCGGCCAGCGCTTCCAAATACGAACGGGCAGAAAGACCCGCACTGGATTTCACAACAAAAACACCCTGTTCCGGATTCAGGATAGGCCCCTTGTCCAAATCCGCAATTTTAAAGGTGAATCCACCGGACTTGTTCCAAACTGTGATGCGGCTGTCCAAGCCGGGCCGCGCATTGGGCGCGTACAGCACCGGCAGGAAGATGCCGCGCCTGCATTTTTTTGCCGCCTTGGAATGCCAGCGACTTCCGTCTACGACCCCTGTTCCCCCGTCCCCGTTCAAAGCGCTTGCCGGACCGGTCAAGGCCACATGCGTCTCCAACGTTCCATCAAAATCAGCCTTTTCCTTTCCCCGCTGAAATCCCCATTCGATTTCAACATCCATTTGCTTCCATTGGCCTAATCTCGGGCTGGTAACGTGAATTTCTGGAACGGCCGATAGTATGTTCTCAGTAAAAACCGCCACCATTTCCGTAGCCGCGTCGACATGTCGGCTGTAAGCGTAGTCCATCTGCAGGCCCGGTTCGACCTTGTAGATCCATGACCGTCCATCCATGGAGATTTCCGGATTGGAAAGTATGCGATCCACCGTCCAGCCAAACCAACCCCAGGAAGTAGGATACACGCGCACCTCCACCCATTCCGGAGAGGGAATCGGGGCTACATCGGCCGGCCAACACAGATTCACCTGACAGTCTGCCACCCCCCCTGTCCAGATCAAACCCGCCAGCAGAGTTCCCTTCGGTTTTGGTAAAAGCGGTTTCAAAAGGTCAGGCTGGTCATAATACAAGCTCTTCAGCTCCTGTTCCGGCAACGCGCCAAAGGCAGTTCTGTAAACAGCGTCGAGCCGTTCCAGCCGATAGGGAATAAAATATGATTCCGGCATTGCCTGTACCGCACGATCAGCCCGCCATGAGTACGTCCAGGGAGAAATGTCCACTGGTTGACCTGCCTTCTGGCACAGTGCGGCGATTTCAGCCGCTGCCCCCTGAGCCGCACCATGAACACTCACAAAAACGATTGCCAACAGAACCGCCAACCGCACCGTCTGCTTGCCCATAATTGTCTTTCCATCCTTTGCGACTGGACGGATTACCAGCCATTCAAGCGGCTGTCATCCCCACTCTTTCATGCTCCACGCTGCCAAGCAGATTACACCATTTGCGCAAGAAGCGTCAACGAGCTCACACGCATCTGAGCCTACCCCCATCTTTCGACAGGTAGCGGCGAAAATTAAGATGTCGCAGTACAGTAGTATGGACGGAAGTTCCAGGCTTTTTCCAGACTCAATCTTAGCAGGTGCCTTGGGTTGCGGCAAGGCGCGGCAAAGACTTCCCTTTCGTCAGATTCTTCTGTGGCACTCTGCGGGTGTTTGGTTCCCCAATGAGCTGTGCCGACGTTCGTGGTTGTAGAAGCGAAAATACCGTGAAACCCCCTCGTGCCATCCACGCCCCACATGACATTGGGCGCCTGCGTCGTAATCGTACCCTTGTGCTCGACGGGAGGCCCTTGGGGCCGCCGGTGCGGCGACAG
>CAIZGN010000165.1 GCA_903932505.1 Candidatus Hydrogenedentota bacterium | reverse complement strand
TTCCCAGTCCGTGCTGACTTCCTGCCAGCCGAATTTTTCGGCCTTGTCCTTGGCGAGTCCTTCGACCTTGTCGCACAGCACCTTCATGACGGGCTGTACGGGCAGGTCAAAAAAAGTGCCCACTTGACGCCAGGCGTTGCTATGGGTGTTGCCCATGAAGCTCGCGCCGACCATTGCCACATTGAGTTTCTTCTTTGCCATGGTTTCTCCTCCTCTCGGGAACACGTTAATGCAGATTCATTTCGAGCGCATCATCCGATGCGTTTGCTTGATTATCGGGAAAGTTGCGGGTGTATTCAAATTGCCGACACTACACCGGGACGCCCGTGGCCTTCAGTGCCTCTTCGGCGGCCTGTGCCCAACCGCGATTGGCGAGTGGACTGGCTGGGCTGGGGTGGGGGATTCTGCCAATGGTGCAGGGCAGTCCCGCTAAAGCCTCGCATAGGCGACCCTCGGCAAAAGCGCCCACGCCCACGACAAATTTCGGCTGCTGCAATTCGACGAGCGCCCGAAGGGCTTCATTGCAAGCGGCAAACAGGGACTTGCTCAAGGTCTTCGGCAGCTTGTCGGGCGTGAAGTTCTTGCCGCTTTCTTCCATGAAGCACAGCGGACAGTAATTGTGGACGAAATAGCGGGCGAAGAAACGAGCGGGTGTAGCGTAGCGTTCTTTGGCCCATCCCCACAAGCGCGTGCCGCTAACCTCGCTCTTGGTGCATTCGAATCCCTGGATGGGTCGCTTGGGATGTTCCTGAGGTGGATGGGCGACGGGAGCTTCGATGCCCATCCAATCGCGCACCATGCGAATATCCCCGAAGGGAACCCCGGTTTGCGCCATGCCCCAAGGCCCGGGGTTCATGCCCACCAGGATGATTTCTCGGGAGCCTTGGCCGTAGCGATTCAGGTATTCATGATGGGAGCGCCGGGCGTAAACGAGCGGGTTGTAGACATGGGTGATCGGTTGCGAGAATTTGAGGCGATCCACCGTGCTCGCCAGACGGTCTGAAATTGATGATAAATCCACGGAAAGTCCCCGAGTCAAGATACCGGCCGGATGCGGTATCGTCCAAAGAGAAAGAGCGCGATTGCCACTCCGGCCACAAGCGCCATATCGCTGTTGGCGGAGGGGATTTCTGCGTCTTCGCCATTGCATCCCGAGGATACCCCGCGTTTGACGGCATCGCCACTCAATTGAAGCTGGATGGGTGAACCTGCATCGTGCGTGATGGTCACTGTGCCTTCGAAGTGTCCTTGCGCGGTGGGCTTGAAGAGCATCATGACGGAACGTCGCGCACCCGGGCCCAGATTGAAGGTGGAGGATCCGAGGAGGCTGAAGGGCTGTTTCTCGACGGCAATAGAACCCACGACCTGCCCTTTGCCGGTGTTCTGTATCATGGCGGTCATGATTCTAGTGCGTTGCGGTGGATAGGTCAGCGAAGCCGATAGGGTGCTTCCGGATGGGGGATTAGAAATGAGGACGGGAGGGTCGCCCTTGTACGGAACATAAATACCTGCCTCATTGATGAAGGCGAGAAGGGTGCCACTGGTGAGGGAGGTCTTTACCGTCTGATGCGTAATCCATCCGGTACCTGAAGGGATGAAGCCGAGATTCGTTGGGTCGTTCCCTTGGAGAGCAACCGGGGATTCCAGAAAGGTTTCCTGCAGGCGGGGTTCGAGGGCGAATCCGTCCATGGAGAGTTGCAGGGGGTATTGTGCAAGCCATTCGGCGTCCATGAGGGACACCGTACCATCCGAGGCTTGGATGAGTCCGGCGGCCAGCGCAAAACGGTATCCGGGTACCAATCGGGTGGGCAGGGTGGAGCGGATTCCCGCCTCGGTCCCGTCGGCCACCAAGTCGGCAAGATGGTAGGCGTCGGCCACGGCCAGGATGAGTATGCCGTGTTCTCCGCTTTGGAGTACGGATCTGGTTTCGGTCAGTTGCGTTTTTCCGGCGGTTCCGTCTAGGTTGTCGGTTGATAGGGTCACGGTTTCCGACAATGTAAGGTCTTTCGGTTCAAAGCGGAGCATCCGGAGGAAGAGTCCGCCATCGGGCGATTGGAAAATCCACTGGTCGCCTTCGGTCTGCAAGTCGTCGAATGGGGAGTCGGGATATCCGTTGGCATTGGTGTCCGTTCCAGAGCGCAAATCAAGCGTCCAGGAATCTTCGGCCTGTGTGCCATTGGCGGTGTCGATAGCCCGCGCGATGATGGTATAGGGGATGCCCGCAGGGAGGGTCGCGTCTATGCTGTAGTTGTTGGCGGCGTCGATGGAGCTGCCAAGCCATTTGCCGTTCGCCTCGTACTCGACTGAGATTTCGGCGGGGAGACAGGCATTCGAGGAGAACGGTGGTCCGAGGACGGCGCTCAGCGTTACGGGGAAATCGGCTTCGGAAATGACCCACACCCCCTGCGGGCCGGTGGCGGTGATGAGCGGGGTGCAGTCCGGTACGATGCTTTCGACGGTATCGTTGACTTGGGGCGAAGTCAGTTCTGCGCCTTGCGTGCGGTAGAGGGCCTGGTGTCGCAGCGTGACGGCTCCGGCCTTATCCGCAGGCGTCTGCACTCGAAAGGAAAACTGAGTCGGGAAGGATGGTAGGTCATACCATAGGAAGTGGATTGTGCCGGGGCTACCTGCGTCTGGCACGAGCTGGGGTAGCGACGTGCCAGATGTGTCGAGAAAGATCCAATCCTGTGGAAGCTGGGTCTCTAGATCCAAGGCCGTGATTGCCTCGGCACCTGTGTTGGCGATGGTGATGTTGACGTTCAGGACGCTTCCTGCGGGGAATTGGGGGGCCTCCGAGGTGAGTGGCACACCATCCAGCGAGATCTCACTGCTGACCGTGAGCGCGGAAACGCTCACGGTCAGCATGCAAACCGCAATGGTCAAGAACCCGCAATGTCTAAAGGCCGTAGGCATGTTCAAAGAATTCCTCGGAAACATCATACCACAAGCCCGGTAGCGTGGGTTTAGCGATACTTTAACGCGGCATTCGGTTTTACTTGGGGAACGGGAATGGGGCCGACCGGCAAGGCCATGTCGAAGCTGAGTGGGTCGGGCACGATGCTGAGGTCAGATTCAAGGATTTCTTTGAAGGTCACCCGTTTGCCGGTATAGCCGCTCATGCGGCCCATAATGGCGGTGATAGTGCTTTCAGCGATGCGCTGTCCGTCATGGACATGGGGCCCGGTGCCGCGAATGCTGTTGACGAGGTCGACCATTTCCTGGATGGTGGAATCGCCTTGCCAGTTGCTCATATCGAGGCCGTTGCTCACCCCGGTGGTGCCGGTGAGGGAAATGTCACCTGCGCCATCGCATCCATCCCAGTGCCGACAATACTGGGCGAGGTGTACACCATTGGGGTAGGTGTAATCGCAGGAGAAGTTGTCCCAGAGGTCGCCGTACATCTCGGTGAGGGGTTTCCAGGAGCGTCCGCCGGATGCGAAGACGGACTCGGGTGGGCCACCCATCACCCAGTTGCAATGGTCGATGCCGTGGATGGCCTGTTCGACGATGTTGTCACCGCTGCACCAGCAGTAGTTGTACCAGTTGCGCAGACGATATTCGAGATCGCTCCATTTCGGGTCGCGTTCGACCACAAAGGGAAGGCCGCCGCAATAGAAGGAGCGCAGGGCTTTGATTTCGCCGATCGCACCGTCCTGAATTTTCTTGAGCGTTTCAATACGGGCACCGTCGTGGCGGAATTGGGTTCCGGCGAGCATGGACAGGCCCTTTGCCTTGTGGGCTTCCATGGCTTTCATGAAACAGCGAACCCCGGCAGGGTCCACAGCGATGGGCTTTTCCGCAAAGATGTGTTTGCCTGCTGCTGCGGCGGCCTCGATGTGTTTCGGGCGCGCATACGGGGTGCAGGTGTCCATGAGGATGTCGATATCGGTTTTCAGGATGCGTTCGCAGGCGTCCCAGCCGACGAAGCAGTGGTCGTCCTTGATGTCGACCTTGGATCGCACTTCTTCGGCTTTGTGGGTTTCGAATTCCTTGCGGAAAGTGTCAAGGTGGTCCTGGAAGAGGTCGCCGAGGGCAATGACCTTCACGTTGGGGTTTCCGGCAAGCATACGGACAAGGTCGGCACTTCCGCGCCCGCCGCATCCCAAGAGGCCGATTTTGAGGGTGTCTGTGGCCAAGTCCGCCGCCGTGGCATGGGCTGCGGCGAGCGCGGCGGCCCCTGCGAGAAATGATGTGCGCGCGAAATCTCTTCTTGTGAGTCCATTATCGATGTCGTCGTTCATAGAAACCTTCCTTCCGTTGAATAAAATTGGGGCAATGCGGTGTTCACTTTCATTATAACGGAAACCAACGGGTGGTGCGTAGGGTCGTGCCGGGTGATTACGAGGGATGATGTCGTTCTGCCTCGCGCTGTGCATGGGCCTTGACCACCGTGCTATGATCAGATTCAGCCAAGAGGGATTTTCATGAGAGACCATGATTTATTAGCGGGAAAAACGGCGTTGATTACCGGGGCGGCCAAGCGAATCGGCGAGACGATCGCGATTGCACTGGCCCGGCGTGGCGTTCGTCTTGCGCTTCATTATCGTTCCTCGCTGGAGGAAGTGCAGGGGGTGGTGAGTGAAATCCGCAGAATGGGCGGTGCTGCATCGGTATTTCAGGCTGATTTTTCAGACCCCACCTCGGCCTCACGGTTGTTTCAGGAGGCCCGGGAACAATGCGGGGCGATTGATTTCCTGATCAATAACGCCAGCATATTTCCGGACAACGGTCTGATGGATTTTTCGGTGGACGACCTGACCCTGAACATGAACGTGAATGCGATGGCCCCGCTGATTCTATCGCGCCGATTTGCGGAACAGGAACGGGAGGGTGTGATTATTAACTTGCTCGATTCCAGGGTGGCCGATTATGACCGCAAACATGTGCCTTACCATATCAGCAAGCGAAGCCTTTATTCGCTCACGAAGATGATGGCGGTTGAATTCGCCCCGAATATACGGGTGAACGGTGTTGCACCGGGGCTGATCATCGCCCCGGAAGGTGAGCGGCCGGATTACCTTGAACGATTGAAATCGACCAATTTGTTGCACTCCTACGGCGGGCCGGAGGATATCGCGGATGCCGTGGTGTTCTTGCTGGAAAGCCGGTTTATCACGGGGCAGACCATTTTTGTTGATGGTGGACGCCACGTACGGGGACACATGTATGACTGAGAAGCATCTGGACAAAATCCACATTCGAGACCTCTCGACCCGCTGCATCATCGGGATTTACCCGGAAGAGCGGTGTCGGACGCAGGACGTGACCTTCAATATCACTTTGTACGCGGATTATCGGAAAGCGTGCCTGAGTGATTCCATTGAGGATACCGTGGACTATAAAGCCATCAAGACATCGGTGATTGAGATGGTGGAGTCCTCGGAGTTTTTGCTCATTGAACGTCTTGCCGAGGCGGTGGCTGACTGTTGCCTGCAAGCGAAGGGTGTGGAGAAGGTGGAGGTCACCGTGGACAAGCCCGGTGCTTTGCGTTATGCGCGTAGCGTGGCGGTTGAGATAACTCGGGAGCGCCGGAATTCATGAGTCGGGTCTATATTGCGCTGGGGTCTAATATTGAGCCCCGGTTGCATATCGCAAAGGCGCTGGAGCTACTTTCTGCGACCGTTTCCATCGGGGCCGTTTCGACTTTCTATTGGACGGAAGCCATTGGACGACCGGAGCAGGGCGACTATTTGAACGGGGTTATTTGTGTCGAAACTGGGGTTGCGCCTCATGAGCTAAAATCCGTCACGTTGCGAGGCATCGAGGCGGAGCTTGGCAGGGTTCGAAGTACGGATAAGTATGCCGCGCGCACGATTGACCTTGATGTTCTCGTGTACGCGGATTTGGTTTTGGCAGAGGAAGGTTTTGTCTTGCCAGACCCTGATGTGCTGGAGCGACCGTTCCTTGCTTGTGGTTTACTCGAGCTTGAGCCCAGTTTGAAGTGGCCGGGTTCGGGACGATTGCTTAAGGAATGCATCGATCCAATCGCCTTTGCGGATTTGCGGGCGGATGTGGAGTTTTCAAGGATACTCAAAGAGAGGTGGTTTCATGAATCGTGAAAAAGTACAGCAGCTGATCACAGCGCTCTTGCGCGAAATAGGGGAGGATCCCGAGCGTGAGGGTTTGCGTGATACCCCCTTGCGGGTGGCCAAGGCGTATGAATTTCTGACGTCTGGATATCGGCAGGACATCGACGCCATTATCAACAAGGCGATATTCAAGGCCGAATGGAACAACATGATTATCTCTCGGGATATCGAGTTGTACAGCCTGTGCGAGCACCACATGCTGCCCTTTTTCGGGCATTGCCATGTGGGGTATATTGCGCAGGACAAGGTGCTTGGACTGAGCAAAATCGCCCGCATTGTTGATCTGCACGCGCGTCGTCTTCAAATCCAGGAGCGTTTGACCGCCGAAATCGCGCATACCATCATGGAGCATACCGGTGCGGAAGGGGTTGGCGTTGTGATTGAGTGCCGCCACCTGTGCTCGATGATGCGCGGTGTGCAAAAGCAGAATTCGATCATGACGACTTCATCGGTGCTAGGGAGTTTTCACAATGACCCGAGTACGCGGGCGGAATTCTTGTCATTGCTTGCGCGGAGCGTCTGAGGCGGGACATTGCGCCGATTTGCCTCGTTCGATTGGAGCGAGTATGCTGAAGGCGTCCCGTTGTGAATAATTCGGGCGGGGCGTGACTGGAAAACGGGAAGGGAGAGGATTATCCATGAATTTCGACATGCCGGCACTAATGAAGGGCGCGATGGAAGAGCGCGCCTCCGATATTCATATCAAGACGGGGAATCCCCCGATGTACCGCATCGACGGCGCGCTGAAGCGACTGGACGGCCCCCCTTTAACCGAGGATGATGTTCAGGAACTGCTTTCCGCGATTGCGGATGATAAAGACATTGCGAAGTTCCAGAAAGTCATGGAACTCGACCTTTCGTACATGTACGAAGACTTGGCACGTTTTCGCGTGAATGTCTGCCGGGATGATGGCGATACGCGTATTGTGATGCGACTGATTCCCGTGCAAATTGCCACGTTGGATTCGCTCTCCCTGCCCTTGGTGCTGAAGAAGCTGTGTCAATTGCGCAATGGTCTGGTTTTGTTTACCGGGCCCACCGGTAGCGGAAAATCAACCTCGCTGGCGGCGATGATTGACGAGATCAATACGACCCGCCATGAACACATTATCACGGTAGAGGATCCGCTTGAATTTGTTCATCAGGACAAGACCGGCATCGTCACGCAGCGCGAGGTGGGGCATGACACGCTTTCCTTTGCCAATGCCCTGCGCGGTGCTTTGCGTCAAGATCCGGATGTGATTCTGATCGGCGAAATGCGCGATTCGGAGACGGTGCGCACCGCGCTTGCCTCGGCGGAAACCGGTCACTTGGTTTTCTCGACGCTGCATACCGTGGATGCGGTCGAAACGCTAAACCGTGTGCTGGAGTTTTTTGAGCCCCACCAGCAAGTCCAGATCCGCAAGCAGTTGGGCAGTGTGCTGCGCGGGGTAATTTCTCAACGTATCGTGCCGCTGGCTGTCGGTACCGGGCGAACGGTGGCTGCCGAGGTGCTTATTGGCACGCGTACCGTGCGAGAATTCATTGACCAAGGGAAAGCGTTCAAAGACATCGTGAATTTGATCGAGGAAGGGAAGGATCAATGGGGGATGCAGACCTTCGATCAGGCCCTATACGACCTTTGGACCGAGAAGAAGATAACGCCAGAGGTTGCCCTTCAGTTCGCCACGAGTGCGAAAGACCTTAAACTGCGCATGCAAGGCATGTCGGTTCGCTGATGCGAAGGGTTCGGTTCATGGTAGTCCTGCTGCTTTTCTCCTGCGTTGTTGCGCGGGGTGAGTCGTTGCAGAATCCAGGGTTTGAGCAGCTCACCCAGGACAAGCCATTGCGATGGGATTGTTTTTTGTTGCCGCAGGAGGGTGCGGTGGCGCGGGTGAGTCCCATCGCTCATGGCGGACAGCGGTCGGTGATGCTGCATGTTCCGATGCCCTACGAGCGTGACCCGCTCAACAACTGGAGTCAGAATGTGCTGGACATTCCGGCTGGGTCCAATGTACACGCGCAGGTGTATGTACGGATCGAGGCGGCTACAGAGGCCGTTTTGTGGGTGCAGTGCTGGCGGAAATCGACCGGCACCATTCTGGAAACGCTGGACTCCGGGAAGACGCAGCCCCTTACCGGGACACTGGATTGGACCCTTGCGGCGGTTGATTTTGTTGTGCCTGCTGGCACGGATTTCCTAACGGTTCGTTGTGTGCTCAAAGGCACAGGCACGGCGTGGTTTGACGATGCTTCCGTGGAGATTAGCACGGCGGCATCGATTGCCGAGGGGGAGTCCGCAACGGTTGCGCGGCCATTACTGCCCGCCCCATCGGGATCCGCTGCTGTTCCTGCGGCGTCCGCACCGCTCGCCCCTGCGACACCTGTTCAAGAAGATATCGAGCGCCTCAAGCGCGCGAATCTTCTGCTCGCTGAGACGTTGGATCGTCTTCAGGTGGAAGTTTCGGCCCTTCGTGCGGAGGTTGAACGACTCAAGGCCCGCCAAGGCACCCCGGTGAATATTCCTCCGCTTGCCCTGCCGAGTCCTTAGTCCCTATACTGAGCTTTGCTAGGAACAGGAACGTATGCAATTATTTCGAATTTTACTCGCAGCCGGTCTTTGTGGACTATTGGTCGGTGGGGGTGTCTTTCTTGGATGGGATCTTGTTCTTAAGCTTCGCGACGTTCGGGCAGAATCACGTCGCAGGAAGAACATCCAAAAAGAGGCTGACGCGCTTGCGACTCCGGAGACCCCGAAGGAAGAAGAAAAGAGGTAGGTCGTCGTGGCGGAAGAACGGAAGGCACGCCCGTATATCAGCGTCTATTTCAAGTGCTGTAAGGCGTATGCGCGGGTTTACTTGAACCGGGCGGGCGACGCCTTTTCCGGTCATTGCCCCAAATGCACGCAGGCGGTTCAGGTCAAAGTGGGGGAGGGTGGATCGAGTTCTCGCTTGTGGACGGCGGAATGAGGGTCGGTCTAGCGAAAGTGTCGACGGAAATAGTCGGCGTTATCCAAGCATTTTAGGTCGACACGGACGAACTTTCGCAACTCTTCGTCGGAAATGGGGGAGTATTGGAGTTCATCCCACATGCCATCGGGGGCGTCATCATTATCGTTGTCGTCCTCGCCATCGGGTGTCATGCTGGTGAGTCGGCGTCGCAGTTCGTCGAGTAGCGAGAATCCTGCGTCCATAAATTCGGCGATGATTGCTGCGAGGTGGTCCTTGCGCTCGTCAAAAGAACCTTCTTCCAAGACTCGCCGGTTGAGCGCAATCGCTCTGCCCCGGAAGAGCACGGAGAGTTCCTGACATCCGGGACAGGAGGCTACGACAATGACATCTTGATGAACCTGCGTCTCCAAGATTGGCTGTGCTTTGCAGTGGGGACAAAGCAAAGAGTTCATGCGGCCCATTTCCTTCCTGCCATGGGATATTGTAGCCGACATGGGCGGAATCAATCAAGTTTTGCATGTTTTCCGGGTTGCTCGAGGGATGTCTGAGTGTTCCAGTTGCTCGAAAAACACAACGATTCCAAGAAAAACAGTCCCAAAAATAGGAGGAAAAGAAACCCTTTGTATGGTATACTAGCTACCGTGTTCAAATGCGTGTATCCTCCAGTTATGAACGTTTGAACCTAGGTGGACGGTTTGGTTTTAATCGCAGGGGATAGTGGCCGGGCGACGGCGGGATACGAGCGAGATAATTTCGGCTTTGCCGGTAGACTGGCCCCCAAGTTGGGCGCATCGGGAATCCGCATGGAATCACTGACAATTCCGGATAGACTTTACGGTCGTGAGAACCAAATTCGTATCCTGCTGGAGGCTTTTGAGCGATGTGGGCGGGGCGGGGGTGAGGTTTTGCTCTTGCCGGGACAATCCGGTGTCGGGAAAACCTCTCTGGTACTGCAACTTCGAGAACCCGTTCGTGCCCGAAACGGCTTTTTTGTTCAGGGAAAATTCGAGCAATACCAACAGAATATCCCGTATTTTGCGTTCAAACAAGCGCTTGCGGGGCTTTGCCGTGAATTGATGTCGGACGACGAAGCCCGGAAGGCGAGGTTCAAAGCTGATATCCTTGAAGCCCTTGAAAACCACGGGCAGTTGTTGATCGATTTGGTTCCTGAATTTGAGTCTTTTCTTGGCCCTCAACCTGCGGTGGGGGACATCAGCCCTCAGGAAGCTCGCCACCGATTTGCCTCGGTTTTTCAGCGGTTCCTTAAAGTTATTTGTCAGCCTGACCACCCCCTTGTACTCTCGCTGGATGATTGGCATTGGGCGGATGCGGCCTCGCTCTCGCTGCTGGTGGCGATGCACTCGGGAGCCGCGCTGAAATATATCTTGGTCATCATGGCCTTTCGTGAAAATGAGGTGGAACCGGGACATCCCCTGCTTGCGGCTGTGGATAACCTGAGAAATCACGCTGCCCAAGTTGCGGCGCTTCATGTCGACAATATCACCCTAGACGACGTTCGCAGCTTTATCGTCGATAGCCTCCAGCCTTCGGTTGATGATTCGGCCGGACTCGCTGCGCATATTCACGAAACAACGAAAGGGAATCCTTTCTTTGTTCGATCCCTCCTGTCCTTCCTGCATGAGTTTGCCCTCCTTCGTTTTGACCCAGCTGCGGGCCGTTGGCAATGGAATGTTGATGAAATCTCCACAGGAAAACTGCCTGTCACTTTGGAGGAGCTGTTCACCAGCAAACTGCATGAACTGGATGCGGACGGGCAGTCGGTTTTTTCTTTGGCGGCGTGTTTGGGGAATCGCTTCGATATTCAAACGCTTAGCATCATTAGCGGTCGTGCACCCGGCGAGTGCGTGGATCTGCTCACCCATGCCAAAGCCCATGGACTCATCATGGTTCCCCATTGTACGGATGACGATCTGGAGGCCTCTGCGCCCGGGGGTGGGGTGCTGTACCGCTTCCTTCATGATCGGGTGCAGCAGGCCGCCTACGGACTCATCGCCCCGGAGGAGCGCCCCGCGATTATGCTTAGCATCGGCCGTCTTCTGCTTTCGAGTTTGACGGTTGAGCAGCAGGCCGAGCGCATTTTTGAGGTGGTGAACGCATTTAATGCCGCGACTGACCTTATTGAGGCCCAAGAAGAGCAAGTACGCATCGTTGAACTCAATGTGGCGGCAGGCCGGAAGGCTTACGCGGCTACAGCCTACCATTCTGCGCTGCTGTATTATCGTGCGGCGAGTCGTTTTGTGCGGCAGCCTGATTTTTCGGCGGCGCTGTGGCGCGACCACCATACGTTTACCCTTCGATTTTTCAAGGATTGGGCGAACTGCGAATTTCTTGATGGAAACTATCCAGAAGCAGAAGCCTGTGTGAAAGCGGCCGCCCTTAAGGTGGACGGCCCACTGGAAAGGGCTGAGATTCTGGCCTTGCTGATTCAGCAGTACACCCTGCTGGCCCGTTACCCAGAGGCCATTGCCGCAGGACGTGAAGCGCTGGCCGCATTGGGTATATATCTTCCAGAGGACGAATACGAGGCGGCTCGAGACGCCATAATCGCCGAGATCCGGACAAGCCTGCACGATCGATCCGTGGAGTCCCTTTTCCATCTTCCCGTGATGAGTCATCCCGAAATGCTGATGGCAGCCCATATTCTCATCACTATGGGGCCGCCCTGTTATCGTGCGCACCAGCGCCTGTGGGGCTTCCTTGTGCCTAAAGTGGTCAACCTCACGTTGGAGCATGGCAATATCCCACAGGTCGGTTATAGCCACACGGCTTTTGGCGGACTATTGGGTTGGGTGAACAACGACTATGAAACCGCGCGGGATTTTGGCAGTCTGGCCACGCAACTCATGACCCGCACCTTCTGTTCCCCCTCGGATCAAAGCGTGTTTTATCTGATGATTGGCAGTTCGATCCGGCACTGGTTCAAGCATCTTAAGAACAGCTCGCAAGACTACTCCGATGCGTATGAAATCGGGGTGCGTTCGAGTAATCTTCAATACGCGGCCTATGCCTTCGGGCATAATATGTATTGTCGGTATTTTCAGGGAATCCCGTTGCCAACGATGACGCAGGAGACCCAGCGGTCTTTGTCCTTCAGTCATACCCGGCATAATCAATGGGCGATCGACATGCTCTCTGGCGGACTGCGGGTTTTTTCGCTGCTTAAGCACGGTAGCCTCGCACACGAAGAAAAAGAAGACAATACGGAGGAAGGTTTTCTTCGCCAGGTTCAAGATCATCACAATATTCAAATTCTTTGCGTTTACAAGGTGATGAGGTCCATAGCGCTTCTCGTCTTGGGCGAGTTGGATGAGGCGCTGACGGAGTCTGACCATGCGGATAAAATCATTTACACCGTAGGGACGCAGGGACTGCTGCCCTGGCCTGAACACGTGTTTGTGCGATTCCTGATACGGATTGCCTTGTATCCCAAGGCCACGCCTTCGCAGCAGGAATTATGGCGGGAGGAATTTCAAAGTACCTTGGCGCAACTGAAGATTTGGGAGTTTAATTGTCCCGAGAATTATCGCCCCAAACGACTGATTGCGGTGGCGGAATTGGCTCGAATTGAGAACCGCGACGCGGACGCCATGGATCTATATGACCAAGCCATCGAGGCTGCCCAACAATGGGATTTTCTGCATTGGGAGGGGTTTGCAAACGAACGGGCCCATAATTTATGGAAGGCGCATGGCAACGAGGGCCTGTCCCAAGTATATTGGCAGCAGGCCTATGTTGCGTACAGTCGGTGGGGTGCGTCGAGTAAGATTGAGTCGATGGAGTCGGCCTACCGTTTGTATTTGGCCGGTCAGATGGAGCGAGCGGGCGCGAGTCCTTTTGTGGATGCCCAGATACGGCAGCTGCGTGGATATGCGTCCGCCATGGAGCAGACGCGGCTGCGACTGGAAGCGACCGCGCAGGCCGAGGAACTATCGGCCGCCACGGAACGTTTGCGGGTGGAGATTTCTGAGCGACGCAGGGCCGAGGAGGCGCTGCAGACCGAGCGCGAGCGACTTGAGGGGATTATCACGGGCGCGCGCGTGGGCACTTGGGAATGGCATGTTCCCACGGGGCAAGTTGCCTTTAACGAGCGGTGGGCTGAAATCATCGGATACACGCTGGCGGAGATTTCTCCGGTATCCATTGACACGTGGATTCGATTTACGCACCCGGATGACCTGAACGCCAGCAATGCGGTGTTGGAAGAGCTTTTTAACGGCAGGATTGATTACTACGAGTGCGAAGCCCGAATGCGTCATCGGGCGGGACACTGGGTTTGGATTCTGGATCGTGGCAGTGTGACGAGTTGGGGCGAAGATGGCAAGCCGCTCCTGATGCGGGGCACCCATTCCGACATTACGATGAGCAAGAAAGCCCAAGAGGCCCTGGAACGTTCGCTGACTGAAAAGACGGCCATGTTGAAGGAGATACACCATAGGGTTAAGAACAACCTTCAGATAGTGGCCAGCCTTCTTAATTTGCAGGCGGGACGTATCACGAATGCGGATACCATTGTTGCGCTCCGAGACGTGGAAAGCCGTATTTTGGCGATGGCGCTTTTACACGAGACGCTTTATCAGTCGGGCGATTTTGCTCGCGTTGATTTTGCGCGCTACCTGAAAGAATTATGTGCGCATGTTCTGCGTTCCTACGGCAGTAGTTCGAGTGATGTCACAATCGAGCGTCGGGTTCTCTGTCCCAGACTGTCGTTGGATCAGTCCATTCCGTGCGGTTTGATTATCAGTGAACTGCTTTCTAATGCGCTCAAGTACGCGTTTCCGGACGATCGCGCTGGGGTTGTATTGGTGGGGTTGTCGCTTTTGGACGGAGTGCAGGTTCTACTGGAATTTTGCGATAATGGTGTCGGTTTGCCCGTTGACTTTGAACCTGAAAAAACGGCTACACTTGGGACGCGTCTGATTGTGAATCTGGTTCGTCAACTTGGGGGCCAGTACCATATGAGTACTTTAGCCACCGGTGGGTGTTCGGTTCGCATCACTTTTCCGTTTCATAGTTGATCAATTTGGAGATTTTCATGGGTAAGATTCGCGTGTTTGTGGTGGAGGACGAGGCTATTGTCGCCATGGATATCGAGGAGCGTCTCGCTAACATGGGGTATGAGCCCGTAGGGCGTGCCTCGACCGGTCGTGATGCCATTGAGCTTGTCGGTCAGGTGAAACCTGATTTGGTGCTCATGGATATTCGACTTCAGGGGGATATGGACGGGATCGCTGCAGCGACGGAAATACGGCAAAAATATTCCGCCCCGGTTGTTTTTTTGACGGCCCACGCGGAAAATGACACGCTGGAACTTGCCAAGATGGCGCAACCCTATAGCTATCTGGTGAAACCTTTCCGGGATCCAGATCTAAAATCCGCGATTGAAATCGCCCGACACAAGTACGAGACTGATCGAAAGATAATCCGCCTCAATCGTCTTCTGGATGTTCTGGGGCAGGTGAATCAGGCCATGATGCGCTGCACGCGTCGTGAAGAGATTTTTCAAGAGGTGTGCCACCATATCGTTGGGCGTGGTTCGGTCGATATGGCGTGGATAACTTGGATTGCCCCGGAGGATCAGCGCTTTGTTCCGGTTGCACGCAAGTTGCGCGATGATTCCTATTCCATTCTTACGGACTTGTGGTCACATAGTTGCCCCAGATGTCGATTGAATCCAGAACAGGTGCTGCGGGCGGGACGCCCCTTCTGTTGCAGTGATATCACGACGGAGTCGTGCTATTTCGCATCCCCTGAATTTGCCGTTCCGCTTAGATTGCATTCTTGGGGAGCCTTTCCCCTTCGCCTGCAAGGGGAGGTGTGTGGTGCTGTAAACATTGCGAGCGAGGATGCCGACTTCCTGCAGGAGGCCGAGGTAAAGCTCATGGAGGAAATCGCGCTCGATGTTTCTTTTGTGCTGGATCGTATCGAGGCCGATGAACGCAAGCGACTTGACGATGAGGCTTTACGCCAAAGCGAGGCTCGATTCAGTGATGTCACATTCAGCTTGGGGGATTGGGTCTGGGAGACCGATGAAAATGGTGTCTATACTTACAGTTCGGGCAAGGGTATGGATCATTTTGGGGATGTGATTGGGAAAACGCCTTTCGATCTTATGGATGAAGACGAATCCAGACGCATAAGAGCTATTTTTTCTGATCTTGCTGCGAAAAAAGCCCCGATCAAGGATCTAGAGAACTGCAACATTAACAAGGACGGAGATAAGGTTTATCTGCTTACAAATGGGGTTCCCATTCTCGATCTGGATGGGAAGCTGAGAGGGTACCGGGGGGTTGATCGGGATATTACCGAACAAAAACGCCAAGATGAGGAGAAAAAGCGCCTCGAAGCCCAGCTCCAACAGGCACAAAAGATGGAGTTTGTCGGTCGGCTGGCCGGTGGGGTCGCTCACGATTTCAACAATATGTTGGGTGTGATTCTTGGTCATGTTGAGCTTGCGATTGAGCAGGTATCGGCTGAGCATGCGGTGCAGAGCGATTTGGAGGAAATCCGGAAAGCCGCCAACCGATCCGCAGATCTTACTCGTCAACTCCTCGCATTTGCACGCCAGCAGACCGTCGTCCCCCGGGTGCTTGACATGAACGAGACCATCGCGTCGATGTTTTCGATGCTCAGTCGTCTTATTGGCGAAAATGTCACGCTCAAGTGGCAGGCGAAAGCAGGTATTTGGCCCGTATTCTTGGATCCTTCTCAGGTTGATCAGATTATTGCGAACCTTTGCGTGAACGCGCGGGACGCCATCGACGGCGTAGGTACTATAATTATTGAAACGTCGAATGTTCAAATTGATGAGGCCTATTGCGTTGCTCACACGGGCTTTACCCCTGGGGATTATCTATCGCTTGTGGTGAGTGACAGCGGGCAGGGGATGGAGCGTGAGGCGTTGAGCCACATCTTTGAACCGTTTTACACCACCAAAGAGCTGGGTAAGGGTACTGGGCTTGGTCTCTCCACTGTTTATGGGGCGGTTAAACAAAATGGGGGGTTTGTAAACGTCTACAGCGAAGTCGGGCAGGGTACCAGTTTTTCGATATACCTTCCCCGATACCTTGGTGCAACGCCCAGCAATGATGTCGTTCGCACCGTTCTCCCCATCCCCTGCGGGGAAGAAACCATTCTGGTGGTGGAAGACGAGCCCTCAATCCTCAAACTTGCCACTATTGTCCTGGAGAAACAGGGGTATCAAGTGCTGCCTGCCAGCACACCCGGTGAAGCCCTCACTATTGCGCGGAATCATCGCGGAGAGATTCATCTTCTGGTTACCGATGTCATTCTTCCAGAAATGAATGGTCGAGCCCTCGCCAAGAGTGTATTGGCCATCCACCCCAAGGTAAAACGACTTTTCATGTCCGGCTACACGGCGGATGTGATAGCCCACCATGGCGTACTTGATAGTGGTGTTCATTTTCTGCAAAAACCTTTCACGAGGAATTCGCTGACCACGAGTGTGCGAAACACGCTTGATAGTGATTATTAACCTGTTTTCCTGAGGCCGACTAGCGGGGTGGTAGGGGGGAGAGGCACACCTCAAGCCGCTGAAACACCCCTGATACCTCCAAGACACCTTGAAAAGCATGGGCCATCGCGGCGAACCGCCGCGATGGCCCTTTATTGATCTTGCTTCTATGCTTGGTCGATTCTGCGATTCCTTGCGCTTGTGACGAGGAGCAGGAGCACGGCGGCGATGAGGATGAAATCCGCGCCGAGGCTGTCTGCCGGAGCATCCGAGGCACCGCATCCGGCCCGTTTTTGCGTAGTACCTTCACCTTCGCCTTCAC
>CAIZGN010000164.1 GCA_903932505.1 Candidatus Hydrogenedentota bacterium | reverse complement strand
TGCTGAAGGGTGTGGAGGAGGTCTCAGCCCCGGTTTTCGAAAAAAAACGCCCCGAACGACACGTGTTTCACCTGTATGTGATTCAATGCCAGCAGCGGGGAGAACTCGTGGCCACGCTGAATGAAGAGGGCATCCAAACCGGCATCCATTACCCCGTCCCCGTGCATCTGCATGCCGCCTACCGGCATCTGGCCAACGGCCCCGGCAGCTGTCCCGTGGCAGAGGCGCAGGCCGGTCGCATTCTTTCCCTGCCGATGTTCTCCGAAATCAATGGAGAGCAAATCGAAACGGTTGCCCGGGCCATCAAGAGGTTTTATGCCAAACGAGCGGCCTAGCCTTTCCATACTCATGCCGGCGTACAATGAAGAGCCCGGTTTGGAGTCCGCAGTACTCGAATGCCTCGAAACCTGCCGGAAAGCGGGGCTTGTTTTCGAGTTCATCATCGTCAACGATTGCAGCAAAGATCGCACCGGCGAAATTGCGAATCGCCTTGCGGAAAACCATCCCGAAGTCCGGGTTTGTCATCATGAGGTCAACAAAGGCGCAGGTGCGGGCATCCGAACGGGGTTGCAGGCCGCAGGGATGGAGTATCTCATCTTCATTCCGGTCGACAATCCCCTCAGCCCGGAAGATCTGGCCCCCTACCTGCCGCATCTCGGGCAAGCGGACATCATCGCAGGCATTCGCGAGCAGCGGGTCGGCTATCCGCTCTTGGCCCGCGTGGGTTCCTTCATCTATTCGAGAATTCTCATTCCGCTGTTGTTCCGGCTGCGGGTGAAGGATCCCAATTGGATTCAGGTATACCGGCGTTCCATATTTTCGGAACAGGGTATCCGCATTGATTACGATGGCATGTTTTTTCCTGTGGCCATCCTTATTCAGGCGCAACGCAAAGGGCTGGTGATTGTTTCCGTGCCCGCGCGCATGAAACTTCGCCTGCACGGCAAGGCCACCTGTTTCCGCTTCACTGCCGTATGGAAGGCCTTCAAGGACATGATGGACTTTTACCGCGCCGCACCCCGATAAGCAGCCGCGTCAAAGGCTCTTCGGGATTTCGTAGAACACCATCCGATCACCACGAAGCAGGACGGGCAGATTCAGGGGCAATTCTTCAGGACACAGCACATACCGCAATTCATATTCCTTCCCCAAGGACTGCCATTGCGCTTGTGTGCGCGACTTCCATTCGGCAAGATCCTGCCCGTAAGGCTGGTCTATCGACTTGCCAAACAGATCAAGGTGCATCTTTTTCAGCGAGGACGCCAGTTGCGGAATGTAGGTCATGTAATGCGCGGTCTGATAATCCGCCATGACCGGATGCCCCGTGCGCGCTTGCAGGAAAATCTGCCAGTAGGGAGCCAGCAGCATCGCATCCCCGTCCCCGTTTTTTTCGAGCAAAGCCACGATACGCTGCTCGATCTCCGGCACCTCCAAGGAACTGCGCTGCTTGTATTCACGCGCCAAAATGACCGACAACACGCACACACACAAAACCCCCGTAATCTGGACAACGAATCGGGGCTTACGCTGGTCAATCCACGACGAAAGAAGTACGAATCCGGTTCCTGCAATGCTGCATAGCACACCATACCGGTGATAGAGGCCCAACGCGGCCAGAGGAATCGCATAGCCCGCCCACAGCTTCCAGGCATGGCGGGGAGCCACTTGAAACGCAAGCAACACCGTAGTCAGCGCCGCACCCCATAAAACAAACATAGGCAATTCGAGTACACCACCCAGATAACGGCTGTAGAATGCCGCAGGCAGTATCCGGGCCAGCACCGGCAGCGCAATTTCGTAGGCCAGCAACAAGGGTATCACCAGCATCTTGCCACCACCCACGCGAAACAACCATCCAACCGCCAGAATCAACGCCAGCACTGAGACGTGATTGCTGAACCGGTAGGGCATCCACGAGACCAAGAAAAAGGAGGCCGCAGCACCCAGCACCGACTGCAACGATGCCACGATCCAGATGACCGCCGAGACACTGGTGCCAAAGACCCAGAACCAGAAGCACGGGCCGATTTTCCCGTCCTTGCGCCACTCGAACCACGAGGAAACAGTGCCAAGCAGAAGCATCCCCACCAGAGCGATATTGCGATGGCTCAACGGGGCAAATCGGGGCCGCACACCATGCACGTCATACAATTCGGTAAACGCCTGCCAGATCGGGCGGTAATCCTCCGGCGAAAAGTAGGGGCCCGATGTCGGCAGCGGCACATCGAGAAACACTTTCTTCAGCACAAGAAAAACCCCGCAACCGCCAAGGCCCAAGAGGGTATACCCCACCGCATGCCACGCCTTCG
>CAIZGN010000163.1 GCA_903932505.1 Candidatus Hydrogenedentota bacterium | reverse complement strand
GGTGCGATGGAGTCGCCGCGCTCCATGCTCCCACTCATTACAGAGAATGAATGGCAAGAAGAGTTATTGGAAGAGGCGAAACCTTGTGACCATTGGCGCTACACGAATAAAAGTAGCGGGCAGCGCATTGAGTTGTTATCCTCCTGCACCGTACGTAGCGGTGATCAACCGTCAGTTCGTGATATTGATTTGGCTATGCCAAACCTTCCATATTATCAGGGCGATGGGACAATCGATCCTAATCATCGTTACGTATTTGATAGTATCCGACTACAGGCGGTTCGTGGCGCTTGGGTTCTGTGGCAAGGGGATCTGGTTGGGGGCATTAGTCGTGATACACTGAGCCTCATGGTAAATCTCGATACAGGAAAGAGCTTTACTACAATTCCCGGTGTTATTCTCCACAGCTTTTCACCGGATAATCGCTACCTTTTCTTTACAACTACAATTGGTCACTTCTTCATTCAGGTGATGGATCTTGCTAATCAGTTTGCAGTTCATGAGTTGGCTGCGGGCGATAGGGAGAGTACACGCTGGGCACCTGCATCAACGCCCCAGGGCGAGATCGCCTATGTCCACGAAAAGAACCTCTACCTCCTCGATCTGGCGACACGGGCAACCCACCAACTTACACGCGACGGCAAAGACAGCGACCCAGCGTGGTCGCCCGATGGGCAGTGGCTGGCCTTTGCGCGTGACGGTGATATTTATAAGCTGCGGGTGAATAGCACGGCGGCGGGGGAGTTGGTGCGCGTGACGAGTGATCCGCATGAGGAGGGAACGCCAGCCTTTTCTCCAGAAGGGACGCTCTTTTTTGCACGCACCATCACCCAGCCTAGGGGGCCTGGTTCTGATGGACGCGACGAGGTGGTGCAAGTTGATGCCAATGGCGAGAAGGTGGTCTATGTCTATGAAGATATGATCAGTTCAGTGACCGATTTGAGTTTCGCCTCAAATACCCGCTTTACATTCTTCACGTTTGACGGCATTAGAGACGTTGATTTGAAATCTAATTCCCAGTCGCTTTTTTTACCAGATCTGAAGAACAAGACGGACTTCTTTTCCGTTGGCGCAAAGAACGGGTATTGTAGCAATAGAATTTTTTGTCCAACATGCAGCCTTGCTCCTGGGATAGCACCCTTTATTTCTGTTGGAGGAACATGGAGCCATGCGGGAACCCAGTTGGCATTTGCCGGCAACGCGGATTGTGCTGATCCAGGTATAAATGGGTATCGTGAGGGTATCTGGCTGATAGAAATCAACGGCACAGCTATCGAGAACCCGCACGTTCTTCCGTTGGCACGCTACACCTATGGCCTCGACTGGTCGCCTGATGATCAGTGGCTCGTCTTTGATCAGTGGTATCCCGAGACAAACGATACATGGCCCTCGCAACCTAGTGAAGATTGGTCAGGCGCGAAACGACAGATGCATAGCCAGGATCAGGCGGAAAATGACGGCCTCTGGGTCATCAGCGCCCAGGGCAGTGAGCCGCAGCGCATTACGGATGTGGGCAGCCAGCCCGCGTGGCGACCGACGGGTGTTACACCCACTCCTACCCCCACCAGCGCAGTCACCATCAGCGGTAAGGTGACGGATGGCCACGGCCACCCACTCGTCGGCGCACTGGTGCGCGTAGTTGACGAGAAAGGCTTTATTGCGCTGATGACAGTCGCTGACACCCCGCTAGCGCAGACTGTCTGCGCACTGCTCAGAAACCGGGACGAGGTAATGCACCTTGTGCCGTTTGATGGCATGCTGGGTCAGGAAATCTGCACAACTACCGATCATCAGGGTGTCTATACCACCACTGGCGTTCTCTCTCCAGGGTCATACCATGTCCAGGTGCGGCTCCAGGATGGCGATGGGCACAAGCGCGTGCTGGCTGGCCCAAGCCACCAGGAAGTCTTTGTGGATGCCCCGCTGGCAGTGGATGCGGGCAAGAGCAGCTATTTACGGGATATCGATTTTGGCAAGCCCGAGGAGCTTGATACGTCACTAGCATTGCAAAACAACAAAGGCAACCTTGACGATCTGGCCGCGATCTACTTTCGTACCTGGCAGGCCGACTACTTTATCACAACTAAGCTACAGCATCCCAATTATTATGCCGTAGGCAACGTCTGGGCCTTCTCCGGCCCGCAATTTAACGAGAAAAGGGAAGAGATCAACCACACAAAATACTACGCAGGTCAGATGGCGGGTATCGGCGGTATTTCGGGCACCCTTCACCTAACCGACCAGGACAGCGTTTTCGGCCCGCAGCACGCCTTTATGAACATCGAGTGGCACGAGAGTTTCCATCACCTGATGTGGCTGGTGATTCCGAGCGCCATGGACTCAGTTGATTATGGTACTTCCCATGGTGGCTTTAACAACGCTCATACACGCGATTCGTGGGTCGAGGGCTGGGCCGAGTTCTGGCCCTGTGTGATGAAAAGTGAGATGGGAGGAATAGAGAATCCGCTCTACGATGGAGTGAATATATCGCTGGAATACAATTATCAGCCATGGGACTACGAGGGCTGGCCCTGGAAAACAGTTCAGCGTGAGGAGTTTGCCGTAGCCGGAGTATTGTGGGATCTCTACGATCACGGCGGCGAGGCAGATGATACGGTGCGACTTCCCCGCTCGGCAATCTGGTCGATTTTGACTCAATCAAACCCAATTACGATTACAACTGTGCATGAACTTTACAGGGTGTTGACCAAGATAAAGACTCGCCAAGACTATCAACTGAGAATGGATCAAATTAACTCAATTTTTATCAGCCACGGTTTCTATGCTGAAACGGTTTGGGAATTACCAGGAAATGGCATTTACGCTCTACTAGGTAAATATCGTAGGTATAACGGTGAGGAGGTTGGCTGGGGGGGCAAACCAGAACGGCGAAATACAGTCCCTATTCCGCAAGCTTTTCTCAAGGTCGATACAATTGGAGCCAACCTACCCGATGGAGATACGACCCTCACCGTCACCCTCAGCTTCGACCAGCCCTACTACGACTATTCCTACACCGTGGAGGCACCCGGCCCCTCGGCACTGATCTACGTCGAGCCGCCGCCTACCCGCACCTTGGCCATGGTCACTGTTACCGCATCAAATGGCGCACAGACGAGCCAACCCTTCACGATTGACAACCAGACCTACTGGCAGCGCGTCGCTGCCAGTACCACCGGCTACGCCGCCGAGACGACCTTGACGCTGGCAGCAGCCAATTCGCCGGAGGTGCCGATTGCCGGGCTGCGGGCGGTGCTGTCCACTGCGGTAGTCGCGGGAGAGTCTGCCGCGCTGGCAGCGATGGTGGACGCCGGTAGTGCGGTGACGTACACCTGGGATTTTGGCGACGGGACGAATGGCGCGGGCGCGCTAGTGACCCATAGCTACCCGGCGGCAGGAGACTATACGGCCACGGTTACTGCCAGCAACGCGCTTAGTACGGTTACGCAACGGGTGGCGGTCATGGTTCACGCCGCCGCGCCGGTGAGTGAGCCGACGCCAGTAAACCCTGACCGCGCCGCTGAGGCGGGTAGCTCAAACGCAACACCGCAGACGGACGATGCTCCGCCCGTCCTCGCCCCCATCGTGGCGGTACTTCCACCGGCAGTACGACCCTACTGGCTTGCCATCGGCGGAGGTGGCGCGGCGCTGCTGGTGCTGGCGATGGCGGGCATCCTATGGCAAGGTCGCGCCCGACGTGCCCGACTGGCCCGCGTCGTGTCCACACCTGCGGCGCAGGGACGACCAGCGCTGCCAAGCGCTCCGCAGCCCCCATCGCCGCCAGTCGCCACGCGGCCCCCAGCGTCGCCAAGCGTTCCGCAGCCCCCATCCGACGATCTGCTCCAAGGTTTGCTGGCAAACACACCTGTGCCGCCGGCGTCCGCGTCCGCCGATCTGCCGCAGGCGCTTGCTGCGATCAAGCGCGGCGATCTGGACGCTGGTAGCGCACTGTTGCGTGAGGTTACGGCCCGCGAGCCGGGTAACGCCGAGGCGTGGCTGAACTTGGGGATTATCGCCGTGCGTCGGCGTGACTGGGGCAACGCACGGCGCTACGGTCTCGCCGCCCGCCAACTTGGACACCCGCAGGCTGATACTTTCTTGGCCTGGCTGCACCAGCAGGAGGCTAACTCGTCAGCAATAGATTGACAGGGACTCGTGCCTCGCCCTCAAATTGACAGATCTGAACTGAAGGTTCATGGGCGCTGAGGCATTGGCGCGCTATCGCATTGACGGGTAGGCAGTTCAGATCTACAACCACATTGCTGTGGATCAAGACCCTGGTAAGGATCTTCCGTGATGTCATGCGTATCTGAAGAACTATATAACTGATCAGCGTTACCTGGCATGGAATTGATTCCCCAGAAGTACGCGATGCGCTGGATGGTGACGGTTCAAATCATAAAATCATAAGGGCTTTACGCAATGACGCAACCCACCCCCTCTGATCAACTCCGGCTTGTCATGGATGCCGCTCGCAGCAATCCCCGCAGTCCGGATGTCTGGGTCAATTTGGGCCAGGCACTGCTTTGGCAGAACCCACCGGCACAAGACCGCGCCCGTGAATGCTTCAACCGGGCGCTCCAGCTTGCGCCAGGGCACGCGGCGGCACGGCAGGGGCTGGATGCACTGGCGCAGCCAACACCGTCAGCCCCGCCCGCGTCGCAACCGTACACTCCACTGCTCTTTGCCGCGCCCCCGTCAACGGTTGCCCCTATGCCGGTGGCCCCGTTAGCAACGCCAGTCGTCGCCCCCGTGCCGCCCCCGTCAGCCGTTGCCCCAGTGCCGATGACCCTGCCAGTGCCACCGACGGTAGCCCCTGCGGCAATCAACTGTTCGCAATGTGGCTGCCCAATCGTCGGTGGAACCGACTTCTGCTTGATGTGCGGAACACGGGCTCCCGGTAGAAATGGAACAGAAAATACCAATAAGCGGAACCGTGTAGCGCGAGATGGCTATTGCTCATCAGCCGTGCGGAGCGGGCGCCACTCGCCGCGCGCAATTGGCTCGTGCAGCGTAAAGGTGTAGCGGCCCAGCACATTGAGATGGGCAAAGCTGAGCGGTGAGAGTCGGGCCACATCGGTATCGGCCACCGGTTGACCGGAACGACGCAGATAATCGATGGCGCGCTCCATGTACATCGTGTTCCAGACGACAATTGCGTTCACGACCAGCCCAAGTGCGTGGAGCTGATCCTCTTGCCCTTCGCGGTAGCGCTGGCGGAGTTCGCCGCGCTGGCCATAGCAGACGATACGGGCCAGCTTGTGGCGGGCCTCCCCCCGATTCAGCTGGGTCAAGATCCGTCGACGATAGGCATCGTCGTTCAGGTAGTTCAGCAGAAACAGCGTCTTGATGATGCGCCCCAGCTCCTGAAGGGCACGCGCCACGGCCGTTGGACGGTCGCCACGCTGGAGTGTGCGCATGCCGATTCGATGTGGCACATGTCCATGGTCAGCGAGCCCGCGATGCGCAACAGGTCGTCCCAATGGTCGATAATTCGCTGCGGCTGGATGCGATGGGCCGCGAGGTCGTTGAGCCCGCCGTAGTCGGCGGTTCGGTCGATCCGCCAGAGGCGGGTGCCGCCAAGATCGCTGATGCGCGGGCTGAACTGGTAGCCCAAGAGCCAGAGCAGGCCGAACATGCTGTCGGCGTAGGCTCCCGTATCCGTCATAATCTCGCGGGGGTGGAGCGGGGTCTGCTGGCCTAACAGCAGGCTGATCAGCACCAG
>CAIZGN010000162.1 GCA_903932505.1 Candidatus Hydrogenedentota bacterium | reverse complement strand
GTGATCTGAGTCGGACGTGTGCCCGCATGGGGCATTTTTGTGCGTATTATCGAGATCGCTTTAGTTGCGTTAGTCGTTGATGTTGAATGTTTTGCACGTCAGGAACTGCCGCCAAACAATCCGTGACGGAGTGTGTCACGCCAAATCTGTGTTCGGACGATCTCTGGAGCTAGAATGACTGAAGCCACCAATGGCCTGCTACGAGTGGAAGGCTTGACCGTCGATTTCGACGGGGGAAAGCCTACGGCTCACCGTGCCCTAGATGGCGTATCCCTGTCCGTTCACGAGGGGGAGGTTGTCGGTCTGGTCGGTGAATCCGGTTCAGGCAAAACGGTGCTTGCACACTCGATCTTGGGTCTCCTGCCTGGCAATGGGCACGCCACTTCCGGCCACATCATCTGGCGAGGCTGTGAATTGCACGGCCTTTGCGAACAGAAGCTCCGCTCCATCCGCGGTAAGGAAATCGCCATGATCTTCCAAGACCCGCAAGCGTCGCTGAACCCGGTCTACACTGTGGGCAGACAGCTCTTGTGGCGCTTGAAGCTACACCGCTCTTTGTCCGGCCAAACTGCCGCAGCAGAGGCGCACCGCCTCCTTGAGGCCGTCCAGTTGCTCGATTCCGACCGTGTCTTCGGTTGCTACGCGCACGAACTGAGTGGTGG
The DNA here is from genome assembly GCA_903932505.1 of Candidatus Hydrogenedentota bacterium. Classification (GTDB taxonomy): domain Bacteria; phylum Hydrogenedentota; class Hydrogenedentia; order Hydrogenedentales; family CAIZGN01; genus CAIZGN01. The sequence goes on along the minus strand of CAIZGN010000162.1, from coordinate 6,049 downwards.
AATGGCGCAACGCGTCATGATTGCAATGGCCATCGCGGGCCAGCCGAAGCTCCTGATTGCAGATGAACCAACGAGTGCCCTTGATGCCACGATCCAGTTAGAAATCGTTGCTTTGCTCAAAGCCCTTCAGCTTAAGCACTCCATGGCCGTCCTTTTCATCACCCACAACATGAACCTCCTGAGCGGATTCTGTTCTGCGATTACTGTCATGCGTTGCGGCCAGATCGTTGAGCAGGCCCCCACTTGCTCTATTTTGGCAGAGCCCAAGACCGACTACACAAAACGACTCCTCTTGGCGTCCGGCGTATGCCATCAGGTCGCAAGTCCAAAAGAGTCGTTTTTCGGTAAGGAATCCGAAACATCTCTCGAAACCATCACATCTTCCCACTAAACTTATGGCAGTCATTTTTGCAGGCTTTCGCGGCGGGGTTGCCGAAGATACCACGGCACCCCAGACGGCCCGTTTGGCACGTCGCGTTCTTCTTGGTTCCGCCAGCAAAGAAGAGGTTCTCGCTCACTTGGAGTCGAGCCTCTGGCCTCGCACCCTCTCCGCGGTCGTGAACAACGCCTGCAATCTCAAGTGCCGCCACTGCTATCTTCAAGTCGATCACCTCACTGAACAAGCCCTCACTATTGAGGAGTGGGAAAAGTTGCTCTGTTCCGTTTCCAAGACCGGCGTCCACCTTGTCACGTTGGCGGGCAAGGAGGTCTTCCTCGGCTCCATGGGGCGTCAAGTTCTGGAACTTATGGCTCGCATGCGCCGGACGGCGAACGGCTCGGTCCTTCGCACCGGGGTCGTTACCAATGGCACGCTGCTGGCACCGTCACGAGATTTGCTGCTTGGCTCCGATCTGTCCTACCTCGACATCAGTGTTGATGGCCTTCCCGCAGACCACGACGCAGTCAGGGGATCTGGCGCCTTCGACAAAGCGCTGCCGAACATCCGGTGGGCGGCGTCCGAATTCGCCGAAGACTTCCATATCACCTGCACGCTTCAAGGGCAAAATGCAGCAAAGATCGCCGAGATGGCGGACTTCTTTGATCGTCTAAGCGTTCGGAATCTTGGATTCGGTTTCTACCATCCGTTGCCTTACACCGATTCATCTCTGCGGCTTGACCGGGCTCAGATCGACGCCATTTTCAACAGTCTTGCTGGTCTGGAAAATCTGGGGTTGGATAATCTTCGCTGCGTCAATCTCGACGTTGGCATGATTGAACCGTCGCTGTTCGACGCCTTTCTCGGCTCCGACTGGTTTGATCTTGATTTGATCCGCGCAGACAAGTCGGGTGAGGTCTTCATTGGTCACACCCTCGCCAATGGATTGAAACTCAACTTCCGTTTCGCGCCTTTTCCCACTAGCGTTTATCTGTCAGCCCGCATCACCCCCGAAGGCAACTACCTTGCGCCAGCCGATACTCTCGATGCGAAACATTACGCCGCAAAAACTCTCTCCACCGCGCGGGAAAACGGCTTTGATTTTGCGCGTATGCACGCGCAAGCTCGCACCTCCTCGCGTTTGTGCGAGTTGGTCGAAGAATACTGGACAACGACCGCTCCGTTCCTCCGTGCGCCGTTCCGCGCAGGTCGGCGCCCGGTAACTCTGGAAAAAGTCGAACTCGCCCTGATCTCATGAAAACCAAGAAGTCTCTAATACCGCTTCTCTTCGTGGCCATTGCCGCTGTGCTGGTCGCCCTTTTCCTCGTCTCCAAGAAACACGAAGCCAACCCGAAGACCGCCGCGACGGACATCGTAGTCTTCGCGCTGGAGAACGAGGTGGCAACGCTCGACCCCGTTCAGATCGGTGACATCTTCGCATTCAGAGTCAGCGCCCAAATCTTTGAGGGGTTGCTGGAACTGGACGATCAGGGGGCTATCCAGCCCTGTTTAGCCGAAAGCTGGTCGAGTAGCCCAGATTTCACGACATGGAGGTTCGTGCTGAGGTCGGGCGTGAAGTTTCACTCGCTGTCTGCTCTCGGCTTTGAGACGCGCACAATGACCGCTGCCGACGTCGCCTTCAGCCTCCAAAAGAGTGTCGCCGCCACGGCGGCCGCTAATTTTGCCCTCGGAGGAATCGTCAAGGGGGCTTCCGACTTTCAGGCTGGAAAGTCTCCAAATGTCACTGGCCTTCGTGTCGTCGACGACCGAACGCTTGAAATTGACCTTGTCAGGTCAGAGGCGTCCTTTCCGCACCGACTCAGCAATCCCTACCTGGCTGTTTTTCCGAAGGAGGTAGTTGAGAAGGCTGGGGATGGCTTTGGAAAGCAGTTCGCATCAGGCACGGGTCCGTACCGAGTTGATGCGATCGGGGCCACCGAGATTGCCCTCTCCCGGAACCCCGAATACTGGCGTCCTTTGGGGCAGGCCGCACCCGCCAAACTACTTTTCCGCATCATTAAGAACGACGCTGTGCGCCTCGCCGAGATGAGCAATGGGCGGTTGGATGCGATGCGCTTGGTCCCGGCTCTTGTGGGCGCGAATGTGGACCGGCGCGCCGAGAGTCTCGCTCTGAAGGGCGGTCTTGCCAAAGACTCCCACTTGATCCGAGTGCCAACATTCAGTTCGTATTTCGTCGCGCTCAATACGGATCGGCTGACTCCGGCGCTCCGCCGCGCCCTCTCCCTTGGTGTGAATCGCAAAGAGGCCTTGGATGTCGTCGGAAATGGCATCGGCAGGATTCGCATCGGCACCATCCCGGAAGGCTGCGGCGGGTACAAGTCCCCGTTCGCGGGGGATATTTTCGATTCTTCGGCCGCGAAAGCCGCTCTCGCCACGGCAGGTGCCGGCGGCAGCAAAAAAATCGAGCTACTAGTCCACGAACAAGATTCCAGCGATGTCCTTGGCGAGCTTTTGAAAAGCCAGCTTTCCGCCATCGGCGTGCAATTGGACGTCAAGAAACTCGATTTCAACACGGCCATTCAAAAGATGATTGAGGGTAACTTCGACGCCATCGCACTTTCTTTCCAATACGTTTACTCGGCGCCCGAGCCGATCCTACGAAGTGATTTTCATTCCTCCGCGATTCCTGCCCCCAATTTCTGGCGTCTGCGCTCTGCAGAGATTGACTCCATGCTGGATCAACTGTCCGGAAAATCTGGAACTGAGTCCCTCGCCTTGGCGGCCGACATTGAACAGCGCGTCACCAAGGAGGCTCCGGCCATTTTCCTTTACGAACTCGACAACTTGTTCGTGACTCGGGGGCAGCCGCTTGCGGAGCTGCGCTTTACCCGTCTCGGCGTACCACTCTTCTGGAGGCTCGGTGTCCCTTGACCAATGTGCGCTTTGCCCAACATGCGGTTCATAAGGTTCGCCGGAGTTCTTGAATCTCTGGTCCTTCTCGCGTGCCTTCCGCTCGTCATTTTCCTCCTGTTGCGCGCTTTGCCCGCAGACCCGGCGCGCATCATCCTCGGTGCAGGTGCGTCCCAAGAGTCCGTGGCGAACCTGCGCGCCCATCTGGGACTGGACCGGCCTTGGACCACTCAGTTGCTTGACGAATACCGCCGCGTCGGAACTCTGGACTACGGCAAATCTCCCGTTACTGGACGGCTGATTCTGCCGGAGGCTCTGAGGCGGTTTGGTGTGACGTTCGGCATCGGTCTGTTGGCTTGTCTATTCGCCCTGGTTTCCAGTATTCTTTTTTGCGGCATGTTCTACCGCTTCCCAAGACTGCGCGGTTTGATGATCCCGCTTCGAATTTGGCTGGTCCTTCCGGCATTTCTCAGTGCCACGGTCCTTGCTCTCGCGGTTGGTGCCTGGATTCCTCAGATTTCCCTCGCCGCCGGACCAGCCATCGAGCGGGGTGAGTGGACTGCTTTTCTGATTCCGGCAATTCTGGCTTCAATTTACTCGCTCTTTCTCATGACCCGCGTGCTCGATGGGCGCGTTTCAGAGACCGTCCACGGACCGGCCTATCGAGCCGATCGTGCCGCAGGATTTTCCCACACCCATCTGTTTTTTCGTACCGCGTTCCGCCCTTCCTCTTCAGCGTGGCTCGCCGCGGCGGTCAACCAGTTGGCTCTCATCGTTTTTACGGTCATGCTGGTGGAACTGCTCCTCTCGCTGCCTGGCATAGGAAGCCTTCTCCTTGAAGCGGTGCAACGGAAGGACCTGCCGATGCTTCAGGCCATCATCCTCATCAATGGCGTCTTTTTCCTGCTAGTACGCGCTCTCGGCGGTATCGCGAGGCAATCCCTGAATCCACAATCCACAGCCGATGTCTAGGCACGCTCTAACTGCGCTCTCCTGTTTTCTCGCCATCGCTTTGGTTGGTAGTTGGCTGCTCTCCATCCGAACCGATGCGCGCGGAACAACCGTCCGGGCGAACCTTCGTTACCAACAACCTTCGGCGAACGCCCATCTTGGCACTGATCATCTCGGCCGGGATGTCGCCAACCGATTGGCGACCGCTGTCGGCATTTCGCTCCGCGCCTCCTTGTTCGCCGCCGGCATCGCTCTTGTGCTGGCTACTGTGCTGGGCGTGGTGGCGGGTTGGACGGCGGGGGGACTGATGGATCGGGCGGTGGATTTCCTCTCATCTCTTCTGTTCATCCTGCCCGGGTTCCTCCTCCTGCTGGTGCTGGGGGCCTTGTTCGAGCTAAGTCTCGCGACTATCTATCTTGTGGCCGGGTGTCTGGTTTGGCCGCCCGCTGCCCGTCTCGTCCGGGCCGAGGTACAATTACTGCGCCGTGCTCGTTTCGTGACCGCCGAGAGGGCGGCGGGTTTTGGCACCGCCGCCATTTTCTGGCGCACTATCGTCCCGCTCACCCTCCTTCCGCCGTTCCTGTCTCTTGTTTACCTGCTTCCGGAATTGCTGGGCCTCGATCTCGGACTGTCGCTGTTTGGAGTGGGAGCCGTCGATCCCAGCACTCCAACCCTTGGGCGCATGGTCTATCAAGGCCTGCTCGATGTTCGGCAGGCGTGGTGGCTCGCCGTGTTTCCGTCTGCGGCGATGGCCTTGATCTGTCTCTTTGCTTACGCCGTGGCGGAATATGCCACGTCAGGCTTTGCGTCTACCCGGCCAACGCGCAACTAAGATGACGACCGACCCAGCCAACGGTTTAGCCCTATCGGATCTCCGCCTTTTGACGCGCCTCGCCGATTATGCGTTGCCCGAAGCGGGACAGAGACTTGTCGCTGCTGCGAACGCGTGCTTTGCGCGAGCCGGTATAGGCGAAAAACTATGCAGCGGAGGGCGACTTAGCCTCTACATGACTTGTTGTGGCGATGATAAGGATTACAGCAATCTCGCCAAGGTTGGTGATTTTAATCCGCACTACAGCCTCGGATCTCTCCACAAACAGGCGTTCCGATTCGACGTAGCGCGCAAGACTCTCGACGCCCTGAACAATCTTCATGGGGCAGCGCTTGCTGAGACGTTCATATACGCGCACCAATACGCAAGGCAGTGGTCAAGCGAGGATGATCGTATCGTCTCGGACGCAGACAAGTGGCTAACCCAGAGTGGCCCAGCCTTGCTAAAGCGTCTGCCGCACCGGTCCCAGGAGCCGGATTCTCCGGAACAAGAGGAATTTGCTAGGACCCTCCATCACCACCTTGTCGCACTGTGCAGCCGCGTTCCAATTCCCGGCTTTCTCAGCACCGATCTTCACAACGGCTTTTTCGTCGAGCGGACACAACGGGACCTGTCGAGTCACTTCCGCGCAACTTTTATCGAGATGCAACCGGGCGGAGCCCCAGACTTGTCGTATAAGCCAAGTTGGTTTACAGCCGACGGCACTGTTTACACTGAGAATGAACTTCGCCGGCAAACGATTCCCAACAAGCAACAGAATCCTTTCTTCGCGGAGATTCAGAGATTTATTCTTGACTACTTAGCACGAGTCTTTAATCCCGGATTCGATGGATTGACCCCAACGGATTCACCATCCCACCCAGCGCAGTCCTACCTGTTCTTGCTCGCATTTCCCATTTTCTTCCGCCAGTCTGTAGTCCAGGACGGTGCGTGGCGGCGCGAGGGATCATTCGTTGGTTGGGTCTTCCTTTCCCTTGATAAAAAACCTGAGGATGTGCAGCGGCTGCTCACTGAATGTT
>CAIZGN010000161.1 GCA_903932505.1 Candidatus Hydrogenedentota bacterium | reverse complement strand
TTGAATCTCGTCGACGCCAAGGGCCGACACCCCGGAAAGGTCCCGGCGGGCCAAGCCCCAGTCCACGACATAACTGACCGATTCGAAAACCTGATGCCAATTCACGCGAAAACGCCGCGCCACATCCTGCCAGGAAAGCAGCTTCGCCCAGGCCGCCAAAAACAAAGTCAGCGAATGGGTTATCGGCGATTTTCCCGCCGCCCACGGAACCTGTTCCACCCTCACCCCGCAGGTCAAGCAACGCACACGCCGCATGCTGTACACAAGCATCACCGCAAAACCCCACAAGGACACATAATTGAACCGCCGTTCCGGCAAATGATCATAGGTGCCGCCGTGGCGCTCACATCCGGAACACACCGGCTTGCTTCGCTTGCGTGCCCGCACAGGAATCTCTATGCATTCCGGAGCCTCCGCAGCCCAACGCGCCTTGCCAAACACAAAACCCTTGTGTTTTTCTATGCGATTCAGTATTGTAACAATGTGCATCCAGTCTATCCTTTGGTTGCCTGTTCTAGGCGGTTTTTTTTGATAAGCCAAAGGGTAGCTGGATGCCACTTCAAATTGCCACATTCATCAAACCGATAGCCCCCTATGCCTAAAAAACACAAAAATGAGCTCTTGAACACCCACGAATTCTAGCGAAGACCCTTTGTAATAAAGCATGGAGAAACCATGCAGCTCAATCGCAGACAGGAATGGGTGTGGCACATTGGGGGAAACGCAGACAGGAATGTCTGCGGCACTTTGGGGTACTTTGGGTGTGTTGCGCGATTTTTTTGGGTGGGGTTCTGTTACACTGTTGGCGAATTCGGCAGGCGAGATGCCTGCGGGTTTGGCGGGGAGGAGCGTTCTTACTGGGAAGGGATGTGGATATGCGGATTCGGCGATTTGGCCTTTGGTTTGTGGGGTTTCTGGTGGTCGGTTTTCTGCTGTACACCGGTGTTGCGCAGGTGGGGGTGAATATGGAGGAACGGTCTTCGATGAGGGATGCCTCGGGAATCCGGATTGGTGCGGAGGAGCGCACTTTGGGGCCGGAGTCCGCTTTGGGGGCGGTGCTGTTTGTTCATGGATTTGTGGGCGGTTCGAATAATTTTGAGCAGATGCCGGATCTGCTGGCCCAGCGTGGATGGCGTGTTCGGGTGATGCGGCTTCCGGGGCATGGCACCTCACCCCGCGATTTTGCCCGTCAAGCACCGGGCGACCTGATAGCGGCGGTGCGCAAGGAGGCCGATGCGCTCAAGCAGCGTTACGCGAAATTGGTGCTGGTGGGGCACTCGATGGGCGGGGCTTTGAGCACGATTGTGGCATCGGAAGTGCAACCATCGGGGCTGGTACTGGCCGCGCCGTATTTCGGCATTACCCATCACTGGTACTACGGGCTGCCTTTGGAAACCTGGACCCAGTTGCTCGCCCCGGTTGTGCCGTATGTATACAAGGGACAGTTTTTTATTCAGGTGAACCGAAAAGAGGCAAAACCGCAGATTTTTTCGTACACGTGGATGCCGTCGAAGGGTCTGCTGACGCTGCTGGCGGTAGGCCGGCGGGCCCGTGAACCTGAATTGCTCGCCAAGATTCATTGTCCTGTCCTGTGGCTTCATTCGAAGACCGATTCGGCGGCCTCGCCTGATGCTGCCCAAGCCGCCGTCGATGCCATGGCCTCCACCCACAAGGAAACGGTCTGGCTGGGTCGAACCAGTCACCATGTTTTTTGGGACTATGACCGGGAGCAGGTGCAGAAGTCGATAATCGCCTTTGTGGAGTCGCTTCCGTGAAACCGCGCATGTTTCGAGACGTTGCGCTTTCAGCGATGCCCATCGTGTTTCTTCTGTTGATGTTCCTGCGATACAGTCCGGACTGGCCGTATCTTGATCAGTGGGAATTTGTGCCCTTTTTGCAGAAATACGCTGAAGGTTCGCTTGCATGGGGCGATTTCTGGGCTCAACATAACGAGCACCGGATCGTGCTGCCGCGTGCGGTGATGTTGGGGTGTGCCGTGATCAGCCATTGGGATGTGCGCGCTGAATTGCTGGTTAACCTGATTCTGGGGGTGGGGATTTTTGGGGTCTGGGTTCGGTTGGCCGGAGTTTCGGTGTGCAACATGCCGTCCTTGGGGATCCTGCTCTCGCTTCTGGCCTTTTCGTTGTCGCAATGGCAGAACTGGTTCTTGGGGTGGCAGCTTCAGGAATTCATGAACGTGCTGTCGGTGTGCTTGAGTGTGCTGGGCTTGTCGCGGGCGGAGGAATCCCGCGTAGCTTTCGCCGGGGCCGTATTGTCTGCGGTGGCAGCCACCTACTGCTTTGCGAATGGCATGGTGATGTGGGGGGCGGGTGCTTTGATGTTGGTATGCATGCGCGGCGCGAATCGAAAGCAGTTCCACGCCTATCTGGCGGTGTGGACGGTGGCGGGTGCGTTTTCGGTCGGTGCCTATTTTTGGAATTACGCGCGTCCGGCTTATCATCCGGCTTTGTCTTCTGCGGCTAGCCATCCCATGGACTTTCCGCTGTATGTTTTTGAATATCTGGGGCAGCCACTCTGCAATTGGAGTGAATACGGTGCGGCCTTGGTCGGACTGGCCGGTTTGGCGGGATGGTGTGTTTTGCTGAGGGTCGTTGCGCCCAAGGTTCGCGCAGCCATATGGAGTCCCTATCTAGCCCTGGGCGTGTATGCGGTCGTGAGTGCGGCAGTCACCGGGGTGGCGCGGTTGGACATGGGCGGCACCGCGCAGGCCATGAGTTCGCGCTATGTCACCATGGCGAATCTGTTGTGGCTGAGCGTTATCGTGTTGAGTGCTTTGTGGGCGAGTGCCCCTTCCGCAACCGATGCTGTCCGGTGGCGTTTGAACCTGAGTGCCACGGCGCTGGCCGCGCTGCTGGTGGTTGCATCGCTGTATGGCGCGTATCGCTGGACTGAGCGCTATCATGCCATGCTACCCGCACGGGAGGCCTTGTTGCAGTCCAATGACTTGGACTTGCTGGGGCGTTTGTACCCGAAACCCGAGGTGGTGGTGGAGCGTCGCGAGATTTTGCGGCAGTATGGCCTATCGTTATTCAAAAAGCGGGCGGAGCGTTAAACGCATCCGCCCGCCTTTTGGGCTTCGTATGACGGAAGGGGTCAGACTTTCCAGCGGGGTGTTTCGGGCAGGAACTTCTCGAATTCCGTGATTAGTTTCGCTTCGTACTCCCCTGCGAAGGTTCCATTGAAGAAGCGATCGAGGCCCTCTTCGTGGAGACGCTGCCACGAAGCCTCTTCGTCGCCGGGATTGATGGGGAAGAAGAGGGCTTTGTTCATGCGGGCGGCTTTGAGGTCACCAAAGGCATCGCCGATCATGAGCACCGCTTCAGGGGCGTACTTGCCTTCAGTGGCAAACTGAATGTGCTCGCCTTTGGTACCCATTTCCTGGCCGTTGATGGTGAACACAAAATGGTCGAGACCCTGTTCCTCCCATTCACGCACCAGGGCTTCGGTCGGGGTTTGCGAACACACCATGAGGTCGGCACGACCTTGGGCCTGTTCGAGGCATTCGCGGACGAAGGGGAAGGGGGGGAGACCGCCTTTGACCACTTCGTTGATGCGGACGTTGACTGCTTTGCTCCATTCGAGTGTACGGTGCATGTCGGGGTCGTCGTGATCCCGGCAATAGGCTTCCAGAGCGGGATTGCCAAGCTTAGTTTCCGTATCAACCCAACGGCGGAGATTGGGGATTTCTGGCAGCGCAACGCCACGTCGCATGGCTTCCGGCCAATCCGCCAGCAGATCCAGCGTGCGCACCAGCGCGGGAAAGCGGTTGATGCCGCGCCATTTGGAATACAGATTGACAAACTCAGCGGCTTCCCTCGCGTATTTTGAGAGTGGCTGGAGATCCCAATATTGGATGATGTTGGGAATAAAGCACTCTTTGTGCTTGAGTTCCATCGTGTCGAAGACGCAGCCGTCGGAGTCGATGGCAATATGGAACTTGCACTTGGGCTGAAAGGCTTTGAGGACTGTGACTGAATCGCTCATGATGATTTCTCGTCCTTTTTGCTGCTATACGCCCGAGAAGGCGGAAAAACCGCCATCCACCGGCACCACAATCCCTGTGACAAACTTGGCGGCATCGCTGGACAACCAGACGACGGTACCGATGAGGTCTTCCGGGGCACCATAGCGGCCCATCGGGGTGTGGGCGATGATGCTTTGTCCGCGCGGGGTCGGCGCGCCGGTTTCCTTGTCCGTGAGGAGGTAGCGGTTCTGTTCGGTAAGGAAAAATCCGGGGGCGATGGCGTTGACCCGCAGTTTCGGGCTGTATTCCTGCGCGAGATGGACTGCGAGCCACTGGGTGAAGTTGCTCACGGCCGCCTTGGCCGCGCTGTAGCCCGGGATGCGCGTCAGCGGTCGGAAAGCGTTCATGGATGAGATGTTGATGATTACGCCACCGTCCGCGTTGTTGAGCATGGCTTTCACGAAGACCTGAGACGGGCTGATGGTGCCGCCGAGGAGATTGAGGTCGATCACTTTGCGGAATGCATCGGCGGAGAGCTCAAAAAAGGATTGTTCCGGGGAAGTGGTCGCGCCTTTCATGTTGCCGCCCACTGCGTTGATCAGGATATCCACCTGGCCGAAATCCTGAACGACCGAGGCGCAACAGGCTTCGATGGTTTCCAGCTCGAAGGCGTTCATGGCGTAGCCTTTGGCCTTTCCACCGGCCTCGAGGATTCGCTTTGCGCAGGCGTCCGCCATTTCGGGTAACAGGTCGGCCACGGCTACCGTCGCCCCAGCCGCTGCCAGACCCTGGGCGATGGCACCGCCCAAGACCCCTCCACCTCCAGTTACCACCGCGACTTTTCCATTTAATTGAAACAATTCAGGCCCTGGCATGGTACACATTCTCCCGCAATTAAGCTTTAGTGACATGGTGATGTCGAGAATTCGATAAAGGGAAACAATCGCACCGATTTTAGCACAGGAACCCCGAGGAACCAAAAAATGAAGCTCGAACGCGTCAAAGCGTCAACCCCACAAGGGTACTCTGGATGCCTCACAGGGTTTGAAACGGGCTTGATATTGCAAATGATGGGCCTCAAGTACCATAATACGGACTGCATCTTTGTGCGCGGACGAATTTGCATCCGACCGGACCCAAGACGCCCGGTATCCGCGCCGGGACCTTTCCATTGCAATGGAAATCGCGTTCCGGCCCTTTCGAAACAAGTGTATAGACCCACGAAGGGAACCGGTGTGGCTTCTCTTCGTGTTTTGCTGGCATACCCGGGTGCGGGCCGCTTGAACGGTTCGCATGCGGAGGAACGTAGTGGAGAACTTGGCATGGCAAGAGCGATGAAGACTGTGGACGGAAACGAGGCGGTGGCCCGCATCGCGTTCCTGACCAACGAAGTGGCCGCCATCTATCCCATCACCCCGTCGTCGGCGATGGGCGAATGGATGGATCAGTGGGCCGCGGAAGGCAAGAAGAACATCTGGGGCACCGTGCCTCACGTGGTGGAAATGCAGAGCGAGGCGGGCGCTGTGGGCGCGTTGCACGGTTCGCTCCAAGCGGGCGCGCTGACCACCACCTTTACTGCGTCGCAAGGGCTCATGCTCATGCTGCCGGACATGCACAAGATCGCGGGTGAATTGACGCCGACGGTCTTCCACGTGTCTGCGCGTGCTTTGGCCGCACAGGCGCTGTCCATTTTCGGGGATCACAGCGACGTGATGGCCGCACGCAACACCGGTTTTGCGATGCTGGCTTCGGCCTCCGTGCAGGAAACGGGCGATTTCGCGCTCATCGCGCAAGTGGCCTCCCTTGAATCCCGCCTTCCCTTCCTTCACTTTTTCGATGGTTTCCGTACTTCCCATGAGGTTCTCAAGATCGAGGAACTCAGCGAGGAACAAGTGCGCGAGATGATGGACGATAGCCTGGTGCAGGCGCATCGCCGTCGCGCGCTTTCGCCGGATCATCCTGTGGTGCGCGGTACGGCGCAGAACCCGGATGTGTATTTCCAGGGCCGCGAGACGGTGAACACCATCTACGCCGCGCTTCCGGGCGTGGTGCAGAAGGTAATGGACAAGCTGGCCGGGCTTTGCGGTCGCCAGTACAAACTGTATGAATACGAAGGCGCGCCGGATCCTGACCGCATTATCGTGCTGATGGGTTCGGGTTGCGAAGCGGTGGGCGAAACCGTCGAGCACCTTAACAAGCAGGGCGAGAAGGTTGGCATGCTGAAGGTTCGGTTGTACCGACCCTTCCCGGTTGCGGACTTTGTGGCGGCGTTGCCGGCCTCGGTGAAGAGCATTGCGGTGCTGGATCGCGTGAAAGAGCCGGGTTGCGCGGGTGAGCCGCTCTACCTTGACGTGGTCACGGCGGTGGCGGAAACAGTTGCCGACGGTGTCGCGCCGTTTAAGACGGCCCCGCGCATTGTGGGCGGTCGCTACGGTCTCTCCTCCAAGGAATTTACCCCCGCGATGGTGAAGGCGGTCTTCGACGAATTAAAGAAAGACAAGCCGAAGAACCATTTCACGATCGGTATCAACGACGACGTGTCGCATACCAGCTTGGAATTCGATTCCGATTTCTCCACCGAAGATCCGGATACGGTTCGTGCGGTGTTCTACGGGCTTGGTGCGGACGGTACCGTTGGCGCAAACAAGAATTCGATCAAGATTATCGGCGAAGACACGGACAACTTCGCGCAGGGTTACTTCGTGTACGATTCCCGCAAGTCGGGTTCGATGACGACCTCGCATCTGCGTTTTGGCCCGCGCCAGATTCGCTCGAATTATCTTATTACCAAGGGGAACTTTGTGGCGTGCCACCAGTTCGCCTTCATGGAACAGGTGGACGTGCTGCAGAGCGCGCAGCAGGGCGCCAAGTTCCTACTCAACAGCCCTTATGGCGCGGATGAGGTATGGGATCGCCTTCCGCGCATCGCGCAGAAGCAAATCATTGACAAGAAGCTTAAGTTCTACGTCATTGACGCCGTGAGCGTGGCGCAGCAAGCCGGTATGGGCGGACGCATCAATACCGTCATGCAGACCTGCTTCTTCGCCATCAGCGACATCCTGCCCAGCGAGGAGGCCATCACGGCCATTAAGACGGCCATCAAGAAGACCTACGGCAAGCGTGGTGAGGCTATCGTTAAGAAGAACTGGGAAGCCGTTGACATGTCGATCGCGCACCTGCATGAGGTGAGCGTTCCGTCGGCGGTGAGCAGTGCCTTCGACATTCGTCCGCCGGTGCCGAGTGAGGCACCGGAATTTGTGCAGGGTTTGACTGCAAAAATTCTGGCCGGGAAAGGCGAAGAGCTTCCGGTCAGTGCCATGCCCATCGACGGCACGTACCCCACCGCGACCACGCAGTGGGAAAAGCGCAATGTGGGTCTCGAAATCCCGGTCTGGGACTCGGAAATCTGCATCCAGTGCGGGAAGTGCTCGCTGGTGTGCCCGCATGCGGTGATTCGCGCGAAGATTTACGATCCGGCCCTGCTGGAGAACTCGCCCGAAGGCTTCAAGTGCGCGGAACCCAAGTGGAAAGAGCACAAAGACAAAAAGTTCACGCTGCAGGTAGCGCCGGAAGACTGCACGGGTTGCGGTTTGTGCGTGCAGGCGTGCCCGGTCAAGAACAAACGCGAAGTGCGCCTCAAAGCAATCAACATGGAAACGCAGTTGCCCATTCGCGAGCGCGAACGCGCTTGCTGGGATTTCTTCCTGAAAATCCCGGACAACAGCCGTTTCGACCTGAATCTGAATCTGGTGAAGGACGTGCAGTTGCTTCGTCCGCTGTTTGAATTTTCGGGTGCGTGCGCCGGTTGCGGCGAAACGCCCTATGTGAAATTGATTTCGCAGTTGTTCGGTGACCGCGCCTATGTGGCGAACGCCACGGGCTGCTCGTCGATCTACGGTGGCAATCTGCCCACCACGCCTTGGTGCGTGGATGGCAAGGGCCGTGGTCCTGCGTGGGCGAACTCCCTGTTCGAGGACAATGCCGAGTTTGGTCTGGGGATGCGTGCCTCCATCGACAAGCACACGGGCTATGCGATTGAACTGCTTGAGCGCATGAAGGGCGATTTGGGTGAAACCCTGGTGGCCGACCTCATCGCCGCACAGCAGACTGATGAATCGGGCATTGACGGGCAACGCAATCGGGTCGCCGAGTTGAAGGAAAAGCTGGCGAAGATGAACACCCCGGTCGCGCAGGATCTGCTTAGCCTTGCGGACATGCTGGTTCGCAAGTCGGTGTGGATCGTGGGTGGCGACGGCTGGGCCTATGACATTGGCTACGGCGGTCTGGATCACGTGGTGGCTTCCGGACGGGATGTGAACATTTTCGTGATGGACACCGAGGTATACTCGAACACCGGCGGTCAGTGCTCGAAAGCCACGCCGCGTGGCGCGGTCGCGAAATTCGCTGCCGCAGGCAAGACCAGCGCGAAGAAAGATCTCGCGCTGATGGCGATGACCTACGGTAATGCCTATGTGGCGAAGATCGCGATGGGTGCCAGTGACTCGCACACCCTCAAGGTGCTTCGCGAAGCGGAAGCCTTCCCCGGGCCCTCGCTCGTGATTGCCTATTGCCATTGCATCGCGCATGGATACAACCTCACGATGGGTCTCGAGCAGCAGAAGAACGCGGTTGATTCCGGTCACTGGCAGTTATTCCGCTTCAATCCGGCGCTGCGTGCGGAAGGCAAGAATCCGCTGCAATTGGATTCGAAGGAGCCGAGCCTCGATCTCGACAAGTACATCTACAACGAAACCCGTTACAAAATGCTCACCTTAAGCGATCCGGAAGTGGCACAGACGCTGCTTAACGAAGCGCGTGCGGATGTCAAACAGCGTTGGAGTCTGTATAACTATTTGGCCAATATCCCCGCAGTAGGCGGTGAAACCGAAGCCAAGGAAGCGGGCGAGTAGCCGGCACCGGAAGGAGTATCAATCATGGCCAATCTGAAGACCAATTATCTGGGAATCGAATTGAAGAATCCGCTCGTGGTGTCGCCCACTCCGCTGTGCAGCCACTTGGACAACATCAAGAGCATGGAAGACGCCGGTGCGGGCATGGTCGTGTTGCACTCGCTGTTCGAGGAGCAACTGACCGGCGAAAGCATCGCCTTGAATGAAAACCTGATGCAGGGCACGGACAGCTATTCGGAGTCCCTGAGTTTCTTTCCCGAAATGTCGGATTACCACATGGGCCCCGACGCCTATCTCGACTTGATTCGAAAGGCGAAGGAAACCACGAAGATTCCGATCATGGGCAGTTTGAACGGGGTTTCTGAAGGCGGTTGGACCGAATTCGCCTCGCGCATTGAAGAAGCGGGTGCGGACGCCCTCGAACTGAACATGTATTTCATCCCGACGGATCCCGAGATGGATGAAGTGCATATTAACAACATGTACATGAACCTGGTGAAGCAGGTAACCTCCAGCGTGAGCATCCCTGTGGCCGTCAAGGTGGCCCCGCATTTCACCTCCATCCCGCATGCGGCCAAGCGCCTGCATGAGGAAGGGGCGAAGGGCATCGTGCTTTTTAACCGGTTCTACCAGCCCGATATCGATCTGGACACGCTTGAAGTCGTGCCGCGTATTCAACTGAGCAGCCCCTCGCGTCTGCATTTGCGTTTGCGCTGGACCGCGATTCTCTACGGACGCATCCTATCGGATATCGCGGTGACGGGCGGCGTGCATTCCCACGAAGACGTGGTGAAGTGCATGATGGCCGGTGCGAAGGTGTCGATGATGGCTTCGGCCCTGCTGAAGTTCGGCATCGGCCATTTGGCCACCGTGCTGAAGGGTGTGGATCGCTGGTTGGAAGATCACGAGTACGAATCCATCGAAATGATGCAGGGCAGCATGAGCCAGAAGTCGGTGGGCAATCCGGCCGCCTTCGAGCGCGCGAATTACATGAAGGTGCTGACCTCCTACATGACCTACGCCTAGGAGCAGGGTTTAGTCGCAATTTATGGCGGGGGACGTTCCCAATGAGGAACGTCCCCCGCTTGTGCATCTCCGGTTGTATCGAGAGAAGGAGCGGATTGAAAATGGAATCCACGGTTCCCATCACAAAAAAACGTCTTGTTTCATTGGATCAATTGCGCGGCTATGCCATATTTGGCATGCTGCTGGTCAATTCCAAGGAACTCTTCAGCTTAGAGTACATTCAAATCAGCCACCATCGTGACTTCTTCACCTACGCGGATACCATTGCGCCTCTGTTTATGTTCGTGGTGGGTATTGGCATGCGTTTGTCGTGGTTGCGGCGGAGTGAGCAGGTGGGGGTTTCGGCGGCGCGAGTTTCCATGTTCAAACGCTTTGGATTGATGACCCTGATTGCATTCGCCATCTACACGGGATGGTTATGGGACGCCTTGATGGATATTGGTCTTGCGGGCATGATTGCTATCCCGCTGATTGACAAGAAACCGCGCACCCGTATCCTAGCAGCGTTTGGATTGGTCGCGCTTTACCAAGCCCTGTGCCTGTTCACGTTTTATGGCCCGTGGATTATGCGCGAAGTTCAGCTGGAGGAGAACAGCATGCCGCTGCTGATTCGACTTATTCCGCTGCACGGGGAACTGTTCAAGGTCGCCATCAACGGTGGTCCCTTCGGGCCGCTGAGCTGGTGCATGATGCTGCTCTTCGGTACGGTGGTCTACGATTGGATCGCATTGGGAAACGAGCGGCACTTGCTGCTCTCATGCCTTGGCTGGGGTCTGGGCTTGTGCGTGGCGGGTTACCTGTTGAGCATGGAATGGAGTGGCTTGAAAAGTGCGTGGCCCATTTCCGCATATTATATGACGGCCCCATTCCCACTATGGGCCACGGGGCTGTGTCTGTTGCAATTGCTGATTTTTTATCTATTTTGCGACCGGCTTCACGTGAAGATTCCCACCTTTGCTGCGGTGGGGATGAACCCCCTGTTTATCTACATCGCGCAAAGTTTGGTTCTGGATGTTGCTGAGGGTTTTGAAATTCCGCACGTGCCTGTAGTGCTTGGAATCGCAGGTTTTGTGCTGTTTTATGGCCTATTTGCAGTTGTTGCGGTGGGCATGCAACGAAAAAACATCATGATCAAGATATAGGCGCCGGGCGGATTAAGGGGCTCGCGAGTGACACTGAAAAATATTTTCGGGTATGGAAGAAGATTATGGAACTATTTGTTAAATGAGCATATAATAAGATTTGTGGCTAAGCGAGTTTGCGCAGGGTGCTGCTTGGATTGAAAGCGGGATTGCAGAAAAACTTGACACGCCCCGTGGATTATGGTTAAATAAGCAAGCGGAACCGAGTATTTAGGGTATAACGGAACGTGGGATGGTGGCGCGTTTGGCACTATTCCGCACAACCGCCATCAATCGCAGAAGGAGAGACTTGACATGAAGAAACTGGTAGTGATTGCTTTGACAGCCGCCCTGCTGAGTTTTGGCGTGCCCGCACAGGCCGCCAAAGTATGGGACGATATGTCCTGGTGGGGCAACACTGGCGCCAAGCCTGAAAAGGTGGAAGATTCCGTGGCGCGTGACGGCAACTGCACCAATTGCCCGAGCATCAACGGCACTGTGGGTCGTTGCGGGTACTGGTGGTGGCCGAAAGAACCGGCAGCCAATGCTGGCGATGCGGAACTGTGGGGTAACCGCGGTATCGTGTTCCACAAGTGCGAGCCGAAGATCGAGAAGCCGGTAACCCCGCCTCCGCCCCCGGAAGCCCCGAAGGTAGAGCGCAAGGTCACGTTGAACAACGTGTTGTTCGACCTGAACAAGAGCGTGTTGAAGCCCGAAGGCAAAGCGGCTGTGGATGTGCTGGTCAATGAGTTGAAGAAGTACGGCGAAGACAAAGCTCTCGTCGAAGGCAATACCTGCGACTTGGGTTCCGATGCTTACAATCAAGCGCTTGGACAACGTCGTGCGGATGCCGTGAAGGCGTACTTGGTTGAGAGCGGTGTGGATGCGGCTCGCGTTCAAGCATCGAGCAAGGGTGAAACCACCCCGGCCGTGCCGAACACCTCCGATGAAAATCGCAAGCTCAATCGTCGCGTCGAACTGAAGATCGACATGGTTGAGAAGTACGTAAAGTAGTTCGTCCGTGAGTTTATTGGCCCCGGAGCTTCGGCTCCGGGGCTTTTCTGTTAGTGGGGAGTGTGGAGGTGAAGGCAGGAACTTCGGGACATAGTTCTGCCTTGGTGGAGGTGTGGGGGCGTTGGGTTTAGTCCACGTAAACGCGCGAAACGCGATTGCCAATGCTGGTGAGAATATCGTAGGGGATGGTTCCCGACAGGTTGGCCAGTTCTTCGACGGTAATGATTTCTTTTCCATCGGAACCAATGAGGGTTGCGGTGTCACCGGGCTGGGTCTGCGGTACTCCGGATATGTCCACAATGATTTGGTCCATACACACGCTACCACGGACAGGGCATCGAATGCCGTGAATGAGGACATGGGCCTTGTTGGACA
>CAIZGN010000160.1 GCA_903932505.1 Candidatus Hydrogenedentota bacterium | reverse complement strand
AGTGGTCCAGAAACATCAGATGGATCTATATCTATTAAGTAAGGAATAACATGTGAGTCTTCACTTACTTTTGATATGGCTCCTGCTTCAAATGGAATCCAAAGACTCTTAAGGCTTTGTGTGTCCAAACAAGCAATACCGAAATGTGTTGTTGCCAATTCGCCGGCAATTATATTTTCCCAAACCGAGCCAGGTTGGATATTGTCTGTAGAAACAAAATACTGAGGGCGCTGAACAACAGCCTCAAGGAATTCTCGAAGTGTCATTGCGACTCGCCGACTTTTTTCGCTAGACCACATGATGAAAACTTTCATAATTGAACTCACATTTTGCCACGCTTAAAAATTGCGGTGGCTTGGATAAATTGGTTTACTGTTAGATGGATAGAGCGCAAAAGCGTATTGACAGCCTGAGCATAGCTGCTAGAGTAGAGATTGTACAATCTTTGACAAAGATCGCACATAAAACCATTCACTAGATAAGCTTATGAATACCGCCACCCTGCACATTTCACTTCCCGAATCCCTCAACCGTTTCGTTCAGGAACGGGTGGAGAAGGAACATTACAGCAACCCCAGTGACTATATACAGACATTGATCCATGACGAGCAGAAGCGACAAGAAGAACAGCATTTGGAGGCAATGCTGCTAGAAGGATTAGCTTCTGGGCAAGGTTTAACCATGGGAACGCCCGACTGGGAAGCGTTTTGGAAGAAAGTCCAAGCACGGGTAGAGGCTAGGTCAACTGGATCGACATGAGCAAAAGGGGCATCTTTTTTCATCAGAAAGCACTTGAAGACATTGAGGAGATTACTTGTTTTATCGCTGAAGACAGTCCGCAAGCAGCCCAAACCTTCCGCGAAATACTGGAACATACCTGCGAACTGTTAGCTGAAATGCCAGACATGGGGACGGCGCGAAATTTTACCAATCCACTGCTGACGGATGTTCGCTTGTGGCCCTTGAAGCGGTTTGATAAATATCTGCTCTTTTATCGTGCACAGCGAAACACATTGGAAATCATCCGTGTGCTGCATGGGGCACGTGATCTCCCATCCTTGTTTGCTGGGCAAAGCAATAATGACGACAAATAGCGCTTTCCAATGGGGTATCCCAGCGCTTTAACGCCATGACCGAAACCATCCTGAAACTCCGCCAAATCGGCGAATTAGTCTTGCGCCAACCGGCACGGCCTTTGAGCTTGGATGAAATCCAAAGCCCCGAAACCCAACGCTTGATTGCCGCCATGCGGGACACCCTGCGCGACGCGCCGGGTGTCGGCCTCGCCGCACCGCAAGTGGGATATGGCATTCAACTCGCGATTATCGAAGACCGGGCCGAATACCAGCAAGCCATCCCGCCCGAACAACTGGCCGAGCGGGGCAGGCAGCCATTGCCGTTTCAAGTCATCATCAACCCTAAGCTCAATATCATCGACCCGGCGCAAAATCTGTTTTTCGAGGGTTGCCTCAGCGTGGCGGGCTTCACCGCACTTGTCCCGCGAGCCGCCAGAGTCAGGGTCGAGGGATTGGACGAAAACGGCGAGCCATTGACCATTGAAGCCGAAGACTGGCATGCGCGCATCCTCCAGCATGAAATCGACCATTTGCACGGCAGGCTTTACCTCGATTCCATGCTTCCCCGTTCATTCATGACCTCGGCCAACCATGCCCGCTTCTGGAAGGACGTGCCTGTTTGCGAAGTCTGCTCGGCGTTCCAAATTAGTTATACCTAAATTCAAATCCATTCTTTAGAGAAACGGAAAAACTTCGCTATAGTTAGCCCATGCCCCAAGTCAAGGTCACAGTTTGGGCGCGGGTCAATAAAACTAAAGCATTTTTCGAACAGAACGGGTATTGAACATGAGCGTAGAAGACATCGTAAGCCTCGCCAACGAGGCAAGGACTAGAATTAAGGAAATCTCGCCGGACGAGTCCCGCACCCTAGCGGCAACGGGAGCCGTGCTCATTGACGTGCGCGAGGAAAAGGAATTCAAGGCCGGTAGCATCGCGGGCGCGATACACATTAGCCGGGGCCAATTGGCGAGCCGGATTGCCGATACCGTGCCGGATATGTCCACGCCGATTGTCACTTTCTGCGCCGTCGGCCATCGTTCGGCGATTGCGGCGGACACTCTGCAAAAGCTGGGCTACCGGAATGTCGTGTCGCTGGCAGGCGGGTTGAAGGCTTACTGGGTGAATCCGGCCCATCGTAAAGTGGCTTGAACCCCCGGTTTCTTGACACCCATTTAATTTATATTTCTCTGACCGATAGGTTATTGATAAGTTATCGCATACCCTATCTCCCGAATATCCATTAGATGGGTGTAAGGGATATTCTCGTAATCAGTCCACATAGGGCCGACATTGCCCACTGACGGCATACCGTCGGCCCTATAAGCCCATCGTTCCATTAAAATATAAAACTATTTTAATGGGATGTCATGCTTTTAACAAATCTAATCAATTCAGGACTCGGAAAACTTATTCCACCCCCACGCAACACTTTTCCATCACCCAAAAGTGGGTCATGGTAAATCCCATTGCCTTCGCCATTGGATATTCCATAAGCCGTTGGATGGGCCAAGCGTAAAGCCATCCGCCCGGCCTCGCCGCACATCACCTGTCGCTGCTTCCAAGGCAACACCCCGCCAACACCCCCTGTCCACGATTCAGCAGCACTCGCGTGTAACACCCGACAATATCATTTGATAACAGATACATAAGAATTGGCACGTAATCTGACTAATAGTTGGCAGACGAGTCGATCCGACCTGTCGGAACCCGCCAGCTTCACGGAAAGCATGACTTATGTTTGGCGGGAATACTGATTGGGGGAGGCTTTTCCCCATGGCCCAACAGGAAACCGCTGCAATGAGCAAACAACCTTCTTATATTAATTTTCAAAACAAGCGTTCCCCGTCGGCGGCGTTGCGCGACCGATTGGATTTCCCCGTCATCGACACCGATGTCCACACCATCGAATATACCCCTTTGCTTGAGGAATACATCGAAAAGATTGGCGGCTCCGCCTCGGTTGACCAGTATAGGTCGGCGATCGCAAGGGGTTTTGGATACCTTGGGAATGCATGGTACGACCAGTCACGGGAGGAACGCCGCGCCCTGCGCTCCACCCGTCCGCCGTGGTGGGCCTTGCCGACGAAGAACACCTTGGATCTCGCCACCGCCTCCCTGCCGGAATTGCTCTATGAACGGCTACAGGAGGCCGGCACCGACTATGCCGTGCTGTACCCGAACGTCTCCACGTTTGCCCCGCACATCGGCAATGACGAACTGCGCCGCATTATCGTGCGCGCCGTCAACACCTACAACGCCGACCTGTACCGGCCCTATGCCGACCGGCTGACCCCGGTGGCGGCGATCCCTTTGCATACGCCGCAGGAAGGCATTGAAGAGCTGGAATTCGCCGTCAACGAACTCGGGCTCAAAGCCGCGTTGATCCCCGGCTATGTCAACCGGCCCATCAAAGGTCTTGCCGACCGCTATCCCCGGCATGAACACCCCGGCCTTGCCTCCAATCTATTTTGGGTCGATACCTATGGGCTAGACAGCGAGCACGACTACGACCCGTTCTGGGCCAAGGCCGTGGAACTGGGGACGGTGCTGACCACCCACTCGGCAGGCATGGGCTGGACCGCCCGTCGCTCGGTCTCCAATTACATGTACAACCACATCGGTCAAAGTGCCGGGCCGGATGGAACCATTTCCTCGTGCGGGGGCTGGTCAAGGTGCGCGGCGAGTGGGGCCTGATGGCGTTGGCGTACAACTTCACGCGGGTACTGAACATTCTCGGCCGGCAGGCGTTCAGGGATTACTGCGCCCAACACGCGGCCGGTTGCGCCTAAAAGGCCGGGAAAGGGGTTTGCAACCTGCATTGGAGCCTCTTTCTGGCTTCTGAATCCGGTTGGATGCCGGTTTTCTCGACCGGTTTCACTGGGAAATCCTGCGCCAACACGGGCTTCTGGTTAGGCAGCGGCACTGGTTTCGGATGTACAGGAGGAGATGCGAATACTTTTACAGCCTCCAGGATGGAGCCGAAAATATAAGGGGAGAACTTGGATAAGCGGGCCACCTACTCGGTATTGAGTTCAAGGATTCGCGCTGCCAGGAATAAACCAAGTGTTCCCTAAACGGGATGACCCTTTCCAGCAAAATTAGCTCGAACTTGTTGTAATAATTGCTTACGCCAAAACCACATAGCGTAATCATGGCCTATTCCTCATCCTGTGTGATGGTGGTGGTGATGTCCGGCAACCGGCCTTCCCGCCCGATGGCGAGCGCGAGCCGGGCTTGCAACCGCCGGTTTTCTTCAATCAGCGGGGCAACCAGGCGTTCCACCTCCTCTTGCGTGTAACGGGGCGTGATGTGCTGTGGGCAATTCCATTCAATGGCTGCAACCGT
>CAIZGN010000159.1 GCA_903932505.1 Candidatus Hydrogenedentota bacterium | reverse complement strand
TTGCGCCGGCCGCCCCGGCGACGCGGCGGCCGTGTGATGGGACGGAATCATCGTTGCGCATTGAGTTCGGCTTTACGCCGAAGTGGTATTTGCAGCATGTGGATGTTGATTTCGGCGAGCGCTGGCACACGGAGCCTCAGTACCGGTATGAGAGGGGAGTGCTGATGCGCGAGGCGCTGAACGCGCACTTCCCGGGGCTGCAACTAGGCGGGGCGGATCCCGCCTCGTACGGCGCATCGCTGGACGGGGTTTATGGCGCGTTACTGGTTTCGATGATCTACGGTGTCCCGGCGGAATACTATCCGGGCAATTGGCCTGCAGCGCGGCATCATTATCTGTCGGACGAGGCGGCCAAGAATCTTGTGGCGCCGGATTTGGATGCGTCACCTGTTTTTGCGCAGGTGATGGCGCAGATGGACGAGATTGAAAAGGGATTCGGTCGCATCGAGGGTTACCTGAATTGGCAGGGCGTGTTGAACAACGCCTATCGGATTCGGGGGCAGGCGATTTTCATGGACATGATGGCGGACCCGGAACTCGCCAAGCATATTTTTGAGTGCGTGGTGCAAACGATGATTGACGGCATGCGGCGGGTGTATGTGCGGCAAGCCGAGACCGGTGTTGTGGTGCGTCATGCCACGGTGAGCAATTGCACCGTGAACATGGTGTCGCCAGAGATTTATGCCGAGCAGCTTTTTCCCTTTGACCAGCAACTTTCCGAGGCGTTTGATTATTTCGGGATTCACAATTGCGCCTGGAATGCGGATCCATATATGGAAACGTATGCGCGGATTAAGAAGCTGGGTTATGTGGACATGGGGTTGGATTCAGATCTGGTTCGAGCGCGGGCGCTTTGTCCCGACGCGCGTCGGGCTTTGATGTATAAGCCGACGGATCTGGAAAATAAATCGTTGGAGGCGTTGCGGGAAGATTTGCGGCGCATACGCGGTGATTACGGGCCTTGCGATATCGTGATGGCGGATATTGAGGACAGCACGCCCGATGCGCGGGTCTTGGCGTTTGCGGATCTGGCGCGAGAGTTGGTGTCGGATTAATACTAGCAGCCGTGTAGTAGGAGGAAGAGGAATAGGAGAAAGAAGATCAAGCAGCCCGGGCCGCAGCAGCCTGGGCCGGTCACGGTGCGGCGCTGGAATTGGATGCGGAATCCTCGGGGTCTTTGTGGGTTTTCGGATTCTCTGGTGAGGTTGCTGTAGGGGCCGGGGCGTCCCACGATTTCGCCTTCGGGGGTTTCGGCGGTGACGTCGATGACTTCGTCTTCCGGTGCGTCGACAGCCAGAACAAGTCCGCAACCAGGGCACACGGCCACGCCGCCCGCCGCGTCTTCGATTCGGGCGGGCGTCTGACATCGGGGACAGTGTAGGATGGCAGTCATCTTGGGGTCGAATTATACCCTTTTCTATTCGGTGGCGCTACGTGCGACGCGGAAACCAACGTTGGGTGCGTAGACCACGGACTCTCCATCCGGGCCACCCGCTCGAGCGGTGGTGCGACAGTCGAAGGCCACATCATCATAGCCGCCACCGCGCCGGACGTGGCTGGTGGCTCTGTTTGGGCCGGTGGGGTCGATGGTGATGAAATCAGGGGCGATGTAGCTGGCCGTGTAGCCGTCGTAAACCCATTCTTCAGCGTTCCCGCTCATATCGGCGCAACCGGCCGGACTGAGGAGACCCGTGGGCGCGCCCGCCTGACTCTTGCTGTAATAGCCGACCGGGGTCAGAAAGGGCGGCGAGGTGAAGGCGAGCGGATTGGCGCCTAAGATGTTCGCTTGGGTGCCATCAAGCGTTTCGCTCGACACGCCGTAATCCCACAGATAGCCGGTTTCCATATTGGAAAGGATAATGCCTTCCTTGCTGGGATCCCACCCGGCGGCCCGTTCCCATTCGGCTTCGGTGGGGAGGCGATAGCCGTTGGGCACCGGCTCGATAAGTTTGAACGCAGTGTTGTAGCAGGGGTCGAGCCCGAACATTTCGCTCAGCCAGTTGCAGAACATGGCAGCGCCTTCCCAAGTAACTTCGACGACGGGGTAATTGGCGAGGTCCACGGTCTGGCTGTCGCCGTCAAGACGGCTTTTCGCCACAAACAGGTCATTCTCCAGTTTTATGGGACTGGTGTCCTGCTCGAGTCCGAAGAGCACGGCCTGACTGTCGGCGTTCAAAACGAGGGTCGGATTCTTATAGACGAGGTAGCCTTTACCCTTGGCAAAGTTCAAAACGCGCACGAATTGAGCGGTGGTGGTCTCGTACTTGGCGATGTAGTAGGCAGAAAGCTGGACGTCGTGGCGATTGGTTTCGTCGCCGACGAGAAGATCCTGGTCGGGGGTCAACAGCCTCTGGAGATCTTCAGGGATGCCCATTTGAAAGGCCCCTGCATCGATCTTGACGCTTTCGATGGGGTTCTCGGTGGTGATGTATTTATTCATCGTGCGCGTATGGCTGGCACCCTTTTCGTCGGTGACGGTGAGCTTGACGTTGTATTCAACGCGTCCAGCGGTGACGGAGTAGGTGTGGTTGACGGTGCCGGACTGATCACTGACGGAACCGTCGCCGAAATCCCAATTCCACGTCGCAATAGGCGAAAAACCTGCGACAGAGAGGTCGGTGAAGGTGACTTTGAATGGGGGTATCCCGAGGGTCTTATCAGCCTCGAAATCGGCCTGGGGGCTGGAATACTCATGAACCACGAGCGTTTCCCGGAAGGTGTCTGTCGCACCTTCGCGGTTGGTGATGGTGAGACGCACGCCATACGAACCAGCGGCTTCAAAGACGTGCGCGGGGCTGGACTCGTTGCTGATGGGAGAACCGTCCGCAAAATCCCACCGATATTGGGCGGGCCTGCCGGAAGAGGTGTTTTGGAATTGGACAGTGTCGCCCGTGAGGGCATCGCGGGGGGAATAGGTAAAATCGGCTTGTAAATCGGCAAAGGGGGGACAGCCGGTCAACAGGGCGGTGGCGAGGGCGATCAGGCCCGCAAGGGACAAGGTTAGCGTAGGCTTCATGGTGAGAACTCCTTTTGATGCGTTCCATAGAACAATACCATCGGCGACGCATTGTGTTTCGCGGGTTTTCGGGGCTATGATTGCGATTGGGGGATTGTTGCGGGAGAGGTTTGCTGGTTTTCGGTCCTGTCCGTATGACATAAGGAAATTCTCATGTTTTTATTGAGCGCTTGTTTGTTGGCTTCGCTGGTGACGGCTGGGGAGGCGGTTCCGGTTGATGCAGGGTTTGAGGCTCGGCGGGCGCAGATGTTTGAGGCGGCTAAGACGTATGACCCACGGCGGGGTGCGTATGATGAGGCGATGCGGATGGGGGCGGGGGTGCCGATGCAGGCCGAGGGGATTGAGGGACAGTTGGAACGGGTGGCGCAGCGGCGTGATTGTTCGGATTTTACGATGCATGGTTTTTTGCGGCTGCTGTATCAGTTTGGCCGGAGTCCCCTGATGGATGCGGGGATTAAAGAGAAGCTCACGCAGTCCGTGCTTGGCTTTAAGTATTGGCCGGATGAACCAGGTGTTGATTCAATGTGCTATTGGTCGGAGAATCACCATCTGCTGTTTTCTTCGGCGGGGTATCTTGCGGGGCAGCTTTTTCCGGGGGAAAAATTCACGAATTCGGGGCAGACGGGGAAGGAAAAAATGGCGGTGAACCGCGCGCGGGTCATGCGTTGGCTTGATATGCGGTTTCGCTCAGGATTCAGCGAGTGGCTTTCGAATGTGTACTACGAGGAAGACCTTTTCGGGCTGATGAACCTTGTGGATTTTTGTGAGGATCAGGAAATCCGGACGCGCGCGACGATGGTGGTGGATTTGATGCTGGCCGACATCGCCCTGAACAGTTTTCGCGGGACTTATGGCAGCACGCACGGGCGGAGTTATGAAGGCAGCAAGAAGAGCGGGGCGGGTGATGCAACGGGACCGACGGCCTGGCTTTTGTTCGGAACGGAAACCCCGGGCGGCGGGCCCGCGATGGCGAGCTTTGCGCTGAGTCCCGGTTATCGTGTGCCGCGTGTGCTTCAGGCGATTGCGAATGACGCGGAGCGGACGAGCGTGTTGAACCGGCAGCGCATGGGGATTCGGATTAAGGACGCGAAACAGTGGGGTTTGGGGTTCAAGGATCCCGAGGACGGAATGGTCTGGCTTTCGCTGGAGGCGTACAACCATCCGAAGGTAATTCCGCTGACCCTGAAAATGTTTGATGAGTACCGGTGGTGGGAGAACAAGTTTTTTGCGCCGTATTCGCGCCATAAGACGCTGATTAAGACCGTTCGAGGGATGGGTTTGATGCCCACGCTTGCGCGATTCTGTGAAAAAGACCTGACCCGCAACATGCGGGAAGAGGTGAACATTTACACGTATCGAACACCCGATTATCAGTTGAGCACCGCGCAGGACTGGCGGACCGGTTTCGGCGGGGATCAGCAGCACATATGGCAGGCAACTTTGGGGCGGGATGCGGTGTGTTTCACGACGCATCCGGTGGGGAGCAAGCACAAGGACACGCCGAACTATTGGGCAGGGTCGGGCACGCTGCCGCGCGCGGCGCAGGACGGGAATGTGGGGATCATTCTGTACGATGTATCCACAAGCGCAGGTCTGTACATTTCGGACGCGCAGGCTTTCACACACGCGTGGTTGCCCAAGGATCGGTTTGATGAATATGTGGAGCGGGATGGCTGGCATTTTGCGCGCAAAGGGGACGGGTATCTGGCGTTGTGGTCGAAGTGTGCGACGCATTGGCAGGATGCGGAAGGGGATGACCAGAACCGCGAACTGATCGCGCCGGGCAAGAAGAACATCTGGATTTGCGAATTGGGCCGGAAGCTGGATGACGGGAGTTTCAGTAGTTTTGTGGACAAGGTGGCCGGGGCGCGTATCGAAACACATGGATTGAAGGTGGCGTACGATTCACCGTCTCGGGGACGGCTTGAATGGGGGCCGTCGGGATCGCTGCGCCGCAACGGGAATCCAGTGGAATTGGGGGACTATCCTCGCTACGACACGCCGTATGGCTATTCTGGGTTTCCCGCAGAAAACGTGACTTTTCAAAAGGACGGTTATTGGCTTGCGCTGGATTGGAAGAAGACGGAGCGTCGGGTGGGGAACGAGCCGGATGACAAGGAACTGGCGCGAAGTGATGTGCGGATGAACGAGGTGCAGGTTGTGGGTACGCATAACAGCTACCATGCGGCACCGGATGCGGAGACCTTGAAGAAGGCGCGGTCGATGACCTGGCAGGCGGACACCTGGACCTACACTCGTGAAGCGCTGGATACCCAGCTTGAGCGGGGAGTGCGTTGCCTTGAACTCGACCTGCAGCCGGAAAAGAATGATTTCGAGGTGTACCATTCGCGGTTCTATGACCGAAACACAACGTGCCGGTCTCTGCGGGATGCCCTCCGATTGATCGATGGTTGGTCGCGGGTTCACCCGGCTCATCTGCCCGTGACCGTGTTGTTCGAGGTGAAAGAGACGGAGATTCCGAAGGGTTCCGGCGTGGTGATGAATGCAGCACTTCTGCAGCGGCTGGATCGGCTGGTCTTAGAGACGATACCCCGCGAGCGGCTGATCACGCCGGATGATGTGCGGGGGAATGCGGGAACACTGGACGAGGCGGTGCGAACAACAGGTTGGCCGCGTCTGTCGGCGGTGCGCGGGAAGATCATGATCGTGCTGTATGCAGGAAAAACCACCGGGCGCACCTATACGGCGGCCACGCCGACCCTCGCGGGTCGTCCGATGTTTGTGATGTCCGAACCCGGGCAACCGGACGCTGCCGTGGTGTTGCGGGACAAGCCGGACGCAGAAGAACTGCGGAATCTTGTGCGGCAGGGGTACATCGTGCGAACCCGCGCGGATGAAAACCTCAAGCCGGATGCGGAACGTCGGGACAGGGCGTTTTCCGGTGGGGCGCAGATTGTGGCGACCGATTTTCCGGCGGGCGAACCGGATTCAGCAAGCGGCTATTTTATGACCTGTCCCGGAGGCGTGTCGGGGGTGATTAATCCCGTCCTGGTGCCGGGATCTTGAGGGTCAATTGCTTGGTTGAAGGTTTTGCACAAAATCGAAGATGCCTGCGACGGAACTTGATTGTTGCGCTGACGGTGGCCCTTGGTGCGCAGCTCTTTTGCCCGGCTCCGGCGCTGGGCTTCGACTGCATGCCCAAAGGGGCGAACAGTGCGACGTTTTCCTTCCTGCTGCCCGAGAACGGCAAGGCGTATGCCTTGTCCATGCAGCCGCTGTTGATTGGCGGCCGACCGGTGGCTTTTCTTGAGCACATGTTTGATTATAGGGCGAATGCACACACGCGCGAGGTGGTGGGGGTTGACGCAGGGGATCTTTCGACGGTATACGCGTCCGGCGATCTCGGGGAGACCTGGACGAATCCGGTGACCCTGCCCTTTCCTGTTTCCTATCTTTTCACAACGGCCTCCGGGGCGCGGATCGTTTGGGATCCGGTGGAGAAACGGATTCGACGGCTGGATGCGCAGTGGAAGGAAACGCCGGTGCAATGCGGGGCGGATTACCCATGGTTGGGGTCGCAAAGTATCGGGCAACACGGCGACACGATTCTCTTTGCGGAGTACTGGCTGGATTCCGCGCGAGCGGCGGGTTTTGTATGGCGGTCAGTGGATGATGGGAAGACGTGGGAGAAGGCGTTCTCGATGGCGGCCGATGGCGCGCCGATTCCCCTGGAGGAAAAGATTCACCATTTCCACACGATTCAACCCGATCCCTTCGCGGAGGGTGTCTGGTATTTGTCGTCAGGGGATGTGGGTCGCCAAAACCGAATATGGCGTAGCTCGGACGGGGGGACGGTTTGGACGGAGGTGACCGATCCTTCGCCGGAGGGGACGGCACTTCCGCAGATTCATCGGCACACGGCGGAACAGTACACGCGGACTCATGTTCTCTGGGCGACGGATGACCCGCTAAACAACACGAGTGCGGCGTTTGTGATGGCAGAGCGCGGGACACCCCTTTCGGTGAAGCTGGCTGTGCCCGCAACAACAAATCATGTGCGGAGCGTGGTGTCGACCGATGTGGGGTATCTTCTGTTGACCGAGAACAGCAAGAATTGGCCGATTGCCGGATTGGAGCAACCGGGTGTGGAGATCGGATTGATCACGGAGCGGGGCCGGTATCTTCCGATGGGCTTGCTGCCGGATGTGGAGGGGATTTTTACGGCCTCGCTATCCAGCCGTCACGCGGTGGACGGGGTCTTTTTTTCGGCGGTGCGCTGGGATCGTCCCGGGGCTTTGCTGCGCTGGAAACTCACGGAAAAGGCCCCGTTGCAGTCCCTTGTTGTGGGTGGTGAAGCGCTGCACCTCGATCTTCACACGATCACCCCTGGGGGGATGACGAACCCGGCGTACACGGCGACGATCGATCGCCCGGAGACGGCGACGCTTGCTTTGGATGGCGCCCTGCTCCACATTTCGCCGAAACAAGCGGGGAACGGACTGATTGCGGTGACGGCGACGGGTGGCGACGGGCGGGGCCGGAAGATTCCGGTTCGCGTGTTGGTGTATCCAACACCCCACCGGATGGCGGAAGGGCCGTTTCGTCTGGATACTTGGCCCGAGGATGGGGCAAGCGGGGTATTTCCAGCGCACTTGCAGATGCTTCGGGCCGATATTTTTGACCCGCGTGCGGATGCGCCGCTGCAATACGCGTGGGAAAGGCCGACGGACTTGGCATCTAACTCTGATGTGTGGGGTCTGGGTGATGCGGGTGTGGCGTTTCGCGCGCTGGGGAGCATTCGCGACATGGGCGGGTTGCTGTTGTCACTGGACACGCGGGGGGCGAAGAATCTTCGCGTGACCTGGACCGGGGGCACCCTTACGCCCCGGGGTCGCAATTTCGGGGTGCGCTTGCAGTACCGGGTTGGGCTTGCGGGGAGCTTTCAGAATGTGGAGGCGGGAGGGGCGCGCATGGAGTATGGATTGAGCGAAATTGTATCGCGGGAAACGCTGGGGCCGTGGCCCCTGCCGACCGCTTTAGACAACCAGCCCTGCGTTCAATTGCTTTGGCGGTTGTTCTACAAAGGGGGGGTACTGGGGCCGCGACCGGATCTTTCGGTGGATGATATCGTGGTTGAGGCGGGGGAATCGTGATTGAAATAGGGGATGCCCTCAGGAGAAAAGTGGCCGCAAGGTTGACATCGGGGCGCGGTGTTTCTAGAATGAAAGCACGGAGGAACGTAGCCATGCGTAACAAACAGCTTTGCTTGATCGTTGTGGGCGTAATTGTGTTGGGGGCATTTTCGGCGGGGGCGCAAGAAAAAGCGCCGGGTGCCGCCGGTGCCCCAGCTTCAGGAGCTACCGCCGCGCAGCCTCCTGCTCCCCCGGCACCCGGATCATTGCCCTTGCCACCCGCTGCGGCCCCTGCCGCACCCACCGAGAGTGCGCCTGCGGCCGCCAAGGGTGACGTGATTGTGTTCAAGTCGAAAAGGCGGCTTGAGAATGTGCAAGTCATCCGCGAGACGGCACAGCGGGTGTTCGTGAAGACTTTCGCCGGGATGGAGCCGGTTTCCATTCCACGCGACCAGATTGAAACGATAGAGTATGATGATGTGGGCGACTCTGCCGGCGCGGGCAAACCCGCCGCGAGTGAAGGCGAGGGCGCGATTGCAGGCACGCAGGTTTCTGCGGATCTGTCACGCAAATTGACGCAGACCTTGCAGGGCGGGGTAGTTTCGAAGGATGACATACCGTTCTCCGAGGCGGTGGATCAACTCTCGAAGAAGATCGACATTACCATCGAGGTCACGGACGCAGCGAAGAAGATGCTGGGCGAGGTGCGCGCGAAAGAGATCACCATTGAAGACAAATCCACCATTTTGTCCTTCCTGCGTGACACGTTGAAGCACCGCTTTCCAGAATTGGATGTGCGGCTGATGTTTGACAAGGTTCAACTGGCGAAGAAGGGGGAGGCGGAAGCCAAACCTGCCGCGCCAGCACCCGTCGCAGCACCCGTCGCAGCACCCGTCGCAGCACCTGCTGCGGCTCCGGCGGCTGCGCCTGCGGTCTCTGTTGCGCCACCGGCTGCGCCCGCTGCTGCACCCGAGAAAGCGCCTGCCGCGCCAAAGAACCCGTAGTGTCATGAATCGAATTCCGGGAAGTCTTGGGAAGCAATTTGCGGGCTTGCCAAACGGTATCTCTGCGTTCTTTTTTGGCGTGATGGTTTCCCTGATGTTGACAGTGGTATCGAGCCTTGCCCGGGCGCAAGACGGGAACGGGGTGTGGACCAGCGAGGCGGGGGGATGGGTTATTGCCACGGACGCGCGCGGGGGCGTGGTGCGCTTGCACAAGGCCGGGGGACAGGAACTGATCGCGGGTGAGCGTGAGGAGCCGGCCTTCGTGCCGGTTGTCTGCGTGGTGAAGGGGTCAACCCCACGACAGGATCTGGTTCCTCAGAAGGTGACGCATCGCCAGGCGGGGCCGGGGGTGGTTTTTACCTATGATTACCAACCCGCCTATCCGCTATGTCTGGAATACAGTCTGTCGCTTCGCGCGATGGGGGTTGGCACGGTGCTTCAACGCACAGTGACGCTTGTGCCGAAGGGTGGGGTCATCGGGGACGATGTTCAGGTTCATCTGGGCTTTGATTTTTTTGCCAGCGCGAAAGACCAGAAAGTATTTGTTCCCCGGCAAGACGGACAGGGTGACACCCCTTCCGTGTTCAGCTTTAATCGCTGGGAATACCCGATGGGCGTGCTGTATGCATCGTCGTCTTTGACGCCGGAGGAACGTCTGGCTATCCCGGTCTTGAGCATTGCTTCGGACAGCCTTGGTGCGCGTTTAACGACGGTGGCTGAAGCGGATGCGGGGTGTTCCTTTCATCTCAAGGCGGCCCCGGATGACGGTGGGATTGCGTTCCGCACCGGGGGGATTCCGTTGGACGGGCCGCTGAAGCGGACGTACTGGTCGATTTTTCAAGCGGGCGGGCCGGAAGAGGCTTTGGCGGCCTGGTACGCGACCGCGCTGGCCGATGTACCGCCGGGCCCGGCATGGATTCATGCGGTGGGGTGGCAGCATTACGACTATCTCAGCCACGGGGGAAAGGGCTGGTTCGACGATCTGGACGCGATCGAGAAATACGTGCCAAAGGCGGATCGGGGCAAAATCGTGTTTGCGTTGCACGGGTGGTATGACCTGCTTGGACGCTACACCTTCGACGCGGCGACCCAACGGCTGGACGACACTTGGACGGCTTTTCCAAACGCGGCAGCGATGCAGGGAAAGGGATTCCCCACGTCGGAGCCGGTACCGATGAGCAAGGCGGAGATGCACCGCCGTATTCGCTATGCGAAGGATCGCGGGGTGCGGGTGGTGCTTTATTTTGCGGACGGGCTGACGGCGTGCGAGGGTGCGGGCCGGTTTTCGGAAGACCGGGTTCTGGCATGGGGCGGATGGAACGGCCCGGACACGGTGGGGCGACCCTACACGCAGGACCCGATGAACCCGGAGGTCTATGGTTGGTACACGCAGTATCTGCGGGCTCTGCTGGCGGAGTATGGCCGGGAAATGGACGGGTTGGTATGGGACGAGACCTTCATGATTCGCGCGCAAACCCAGCGTTCAGCCACGGCGGCGAAGCCCGCGTATCTTGCGCCCACCATGATGCGACTGGTGAAAGAACTCACGCAAATCACGACCGCCTACAACAAGAATATTGCATTTCTGGCGAGTGACTGCATCGGCGTGACCGGTGATGAAAAGAGTCGCTGGCTGGATGTGCCGCCGTATGCGGTGATGGCGCACGGCTGTTATCAGGACAGCGGGAGTCGACCATCGGTCTGGCCGTACGGGATTTTCCCTAATTTCCGGAACGTGTTGTGGTCGTGTAATTGGAGCGCGGTCAAGAATTGGGATTGGACGATGTTCGGGGTAAAACACTATGGCACTCCGGTCGCCACGAGCAACGGATGGATGGACGATCAAGGTCTTGCCGCTTTGCCGGAGGCCCAGCGGGTGATGACCCTTCAGCTTTTTGCCGACCGAAAAGAGCAGCCGCAGCGGTTGCATTGGCTCACGGGACCGGCACCGTTGCATCCGGCGAAGTAATAGTTTTCGGGCTTGAGAAAGGGAACGATCATGACGCTTGCTTTGTTGGTTGCGATGGCTTTGCACGGTTCAATGGCGGCGCTGCCGCAACCATCTGAAATGGATGAGGCCGCGCGTTGGGTGGCGGCGGAGTTTGTGGGCCAGCCTGCGGCGGAGGCGGCACGCGCGCGGATAGAGGTGGTGACCAATAACGATGCCGTGCAGGCCAACGCGCGGGGTGGCAAGCCGTTGAACCTTGGCGGAAAGATCTATACCCGGGGGCTGTATTGTCATGCGGAGAGTCGTCTCGTGGTGCATTTGCCCAGCGCGGGAAAGACCTTCGATGCACTGGCAGGGGTGGACTCGAATGATCAGACGAGCGGGGGCCGGGGCAGCGTGGCGTTTTCGGTCGGGGTAAACGGGGGCGAGGTGTGGCATTCTGAAATTCTGCGCGAGAACAGTCCAGCCGTGCCGGTGCAGGTCGCGCTGAACGGGGCCCTGTCTTTTGAGTTGGCGGCCGGTACCGGCGGGGATGGCATGAGTTGCGACCAGGCCGACTGGGCGGATGCGCGGGTGGTGCTTGAAAATGGAAGCAGTCTGTGGTTGGGCGACTTGCCGCTGGAGGCGGTATCCAAGGAGCCGTATTCGACCCGTCCGTTTTTTTCGTTCGAATATGGCGGGAAGTCGAGCAACACATTTCTAGCGCAATGGCCGGTGACACGAGAAAGCTCGGTGTTG
The DNA here is from genome assembly GCA_903932505.1 of Candidatus Hydrogenedentota bacterium. Classification (GTDB taxonomy): domain Bacteria; phylum Hydrogenedentota; class Hydrogenedentia; order Hydrogenedentales; family CAIZGN01; genus CAIZGN01. The sequence goes on along the minus strand of CAIZGN010000159.1, from coordinate 2,016 downwards.
GACCCACAGCGGACCCGGCACACGATCACCTATCGCGATCCGGAGACGGGGCTGGAGATTCGTTGCCAAGGAGTGGCGTATCAGGATTTCCCCACGGTGGAATGGACGCTGCACTTCAAGAACACCGGCGGAAAAGATTCCCCGATATTGTCCAACATCCAAGCGATCGACACTGTATTTGAGCGGGCGGCGGCCGAGGAATTCCGGTTACGTTACAACAAGGGGGACGACTGCACGGCGGATAGCTATGAACCGAAAGAGGAGGTCCTTGCGCCGAATGTAGACAAGCGCATCGCGAACTCCGGTGGACGTCCGACGCAGATCGCGTTTCCCTACTTCAATATCGGGGCGGGAAATGAGGGTTTGATTGCGGCGGTGAGTTGGGCCGGGCAGTGGTCCGCACAGCTCACGCGGGGTGCGTCTAACGAGCTTCGACTGCGGGCGGGGCAAGAGTTGACCCATTTCAAGCTGCTGCCTGCCGAAGAGGTGCGTTCACCGATGGTGGTCCTTCAATTCTGGCAGGGGGATGCCACCCATGCGCAGAATGTGTGGCGGGCGTGGATGGTCGCGCACAACACGCCGCGTCCCGGCGGGCAACTGCCGCCCGCGCCGCAGATGGCTGCCTGCAGTTCGCACCAATTCGCCGAGATGATCAACGCGAACACCGAGAGCCAGAAGTTCTTCATCACCAATTACCTCGATCGGGGGATGAAGCTCGATTATTGGTGGATGGACGCGGGATGGTATTGGAACAAGACGGGTTGGCCGAACACGGGAACCTGGGAAGTGGACACCAACCGCTTTCCCGGTGGACTGCGGCCTATTTCCGATTATGCCCACGAAAAGGGCGTGAATATCATCGTGTGGTTTGAACCAGAACGTGTAACGAGTGGCACATGGCTGACCGATAACCACCCCGAGTGGATTTTTGGCGGGGCAAAGGGCGGATTATTCAATCTGGGCAATCCCGAGGCCCATGCGTGGCTCGTCGAGCATGTGGACCGCCTGCTCACCGAACAGGGCATTGACTTGTACCGTCAGGATTTCAACATTGACCCGCTTCCTTTCTGGCGCGCCAATGACAGCGAAGACCGCCAAGGCATCACAGAAATCCGGTATGTGGAAGGCTATTTTTCGTATTGGGACGCCCTGCGGGAACGGCATCCGAACATGCTGATCGATTCCTGTGCGAGTGGGGGTCGGCGGAACGACCTCGAAACCTTGCGTCGTGCCGTGCCACTACTGCGGAGCGACTACATCATGGAACCGATTGGAAACCAATGCCACACCTATGCGCTGGCCTCCTGGTTTCCCTATTACGGCACAGGCACCTCAAAGACCGATCCGTACCTGATCCGCAGCACGCTGTGCCCGAGCTTCACCGCCTGCTGGGATCAGCGCGAACCGGGCCTAGATTGGACAGGTATCGCCAAACTCGTCGCGCAATGGAAAGCCTTCGCCCCCAACTATTACGGAGACTATTATCCGCTGACAGGGTATTCGCTGCGGGCGGATCAGTGGATTGGCTGGCAATTTGACCGACCCGAGGTCGGCGGAGGTCTGGTGCAAGTGTTCCGGCGTGAATCGAGCATTTATGAAGTGGCAAAATTGCCGCTTCGAGCCTTAGTGCAAGATGCGCAGTATAGGGTCGAGAATATAGACGCGCCCGACCAAGCGGTGACCCTTTCCGGAAAAGATCTCTGTGAGACCGGGTTGCCCGTGTCGATTCAAGAAAAGCCGGGCACCGCCTTTTTTGTGTACAAGCGACAATAAGGACTAACTCCCAGGGCCTATTATGTTTTGCCCCTTTAAGCCGTTAGTGCGCCGAGGCAGCCAACATCCCTGCCGCGCCCTGCCTCCGCAGTGAAAATCCCCCTACCCCCACCCAAAGCACCAACCAAGATCGCCACACACAAAATAACAGCAACCCCCATATAAACTGCGGGGACGAAGTCACCGCTTTGGCTACAAAGCAGCACCCAAAAAAACCCTCCCTCCCCTCCCCTTCCCTTCCCT
>CAIZGN010000158.1 GCA_903932505.1 Candidatus Hydrogenedentota bacterium | reverse complement strand
CTGCGGCCTTCATATGACGGAATAAATCGTCGTCCAAGACATCCGCCCGTGTGTTCACCGACCATGCACACCCCAAGCCGCTTCCAGCAATCGCATCACACACCGAGTGTGCGCGACTGCGGTTGACTGTAAAGGCGTCATCCTCAAAAAAGAATTCGCCGCGAGCCGCTCCGGGCCATTCCCGGAGTACCCACCGCATCTCCTCAACGATGTTCTCCGGCGAGCGGAACCGGTACCGGTTGCCATGCATGACTTGCGGCCACAAGCAGAACGAACAGCGGTGAGGACAGCCCCGACCGCCGATGATGGTTATGTACGGATACAGTTTGGTGCCATCGAAATAGTCCCACAGATTCAGATGTTGCCATGCGGGAAAGGGCAATTCATCCAGATTGTCAATCAATGGTCGCGGGGCGTTTCGCACATTTTCACCGTTCCGCCGCCAGACCAACCCTGGAATGCCCTCGAAGTTTTCCGCCCCATTCAGTGCCGCCTTGACGAAGTCGCGCACCGTATACTCATACTCGCCGATGGCTCCCGCATCCACATATCCCGCTGAATTGTCGAGAGTCTCTTCCGCACAGGAAGACACATGCGGCCCGACCATGATAACTTTGGCCCCGCATTCCTCTTTGCAGATGCGGGCGCAATCGATATCCGAATAGATCGAGGGCGTCGTCGAATCGAGAACCACTACTGCGGGCTTTTTTGTGCGGCACAACTCGCGCAGGCGATCCTTGCCCCAATCCTTGGCGGGAAAGTCATAGAACTCCGTATGGATACCTTCCCTTTCGAGTACCGCCGTCGTATAGGCAAGCCAATCGGGTGCCCGCAGCACACGTCCGCGCGTGCGCGCCGCCCAACGTTGCGTCCGGCAGAAATCTTTTACAAATGGAAGGTTGAGGACAAAGACGGTTTCGCTTGGCATCGCGCTATTTCCGTTTCAGAGCGAGCAGTGCGAGGAAGAAGCTTGCCACGAGTGTTTGACCGCCCACGAGCATAAGCCCGACGGAAGGGATCACCAAGCGAAGCGAATGCTCGAGATCCAGCGCGCCAAAACGGGCAAGGATTCCCCAGCGCGCGACCGCCAATACGGAGCCCAGCAAGCCAAGCAAGGACAGAAACGCGCCGAACAGAACAAGATACTCCATCTCATATTCTCGCGTCTTAGGACGATTCGTATGCGGCATAATCGACTTGTCGAGCCCGGTGACCCGTGTGAATTTCTTGGCGAAAAGGTAGGTAATGACACCCTGATAACCGATGCTGATTGCCGCCGTCGCATAGAGCAGGGTCTGCACGTCAAACCCGATACCGGAGATGGTTACACTATCCACGACAAGAAAAAGACTGGCCAGCAGCCCCAGCGTCATCAGCAGCAATCCAGGATAGAGAAACACCAGCTTCGGACTGTAGAGTAGCATAAAGCGCAAGGTGCGCCACCCGTCCCGCCAGCTTCGCAAATGGGGCGCCCGGCTGCGGCCGTCCTGCGAAAGAGTGGTCGGAACTTCCTCGCAACGCAGACCCATCAGCGTCCCCTTAATAACCATTTCCACGGCAAATTCCATGCCCGTAGAAACCAATTGCATCTCTTGGTAGGCTTTTCGGGTGAAGCCGCGCAAACCACAATAGATATCGCTCGTGGGACACCGGAAAAGAACACGGCCCGCCAACGTGAGAAATGGGTTACCAAAATACCGGTGCAGCGGAGGCATGGCACCATCTGCGATTCCACCGAGGAAGCGGTTGCCCAGAACCAATTCATGTCCCTGGCGCAGCTTCTCAATGAACGGTATCAAGTTTGAAAAATCGTAGCTGTCATCCGCATCTCCCATGATGACAAACTTGCCCCGAGCGGCTTCTATGCCCCCCATCAGCGCATTACCGTACCCCTTGTTCGGAATGCAGACAACCCGTGCGCCATTTTCCTCCGCAATACGAACCGAGTCATCAGAGCTACCGTTGTCCGCCACGATGATCTCGCCACTGATGCCATTTGCCTTCAGACAATGGCTTGCCTTGATGATACACGCTGCGAGGGTTTCTGCTTCGTCCAGACATGGCATAACCACCGACACTTCGAGATCGGTGTCCTGGAACGGAGAAGGAGGCTGATCGGCGGATTGCACCGCAACCAGGGCCACGGGGAAGACGTCTCGGCCGCCTCGGACAAGAATGTCGTAGCCGGGCCCTTCAATTGCTCGAGACATAATAGCGCTCCTTTCCCAAAGCTACCTGGAACTTCGAGGAGTATCCCTGTTCACAATTCGGGCCACTGTCGCAAGATAGGTACGGTCGCATCACTTTTGGCCGTCCATACTCATCTCAGGTTTCTGACAAAAACCTCCTCATCTTCGTCTATCGGCAAAAAGTATAACATCTTTAGCCGAGTGCAAATATCCGTTCAGAGGCTTCCGGAACCCAAACTTTCATGAAAAGACCCTGCTAATTCGAAGAAGGAGACCTCTCCGGTCAAACGCCTCCAGAATCTTGCGCAAGAACTCAATATATCCACGAGCATTGGGGAAGGAAATCGGACATTCGCTCTGGCAGTTCTCGCCATTATAAATGAACTTATCGAGTTCTTCGGGACTTATAGGG
>CAIZGN010000157.1 GCA_903932505.1 Candidatus Hydrogenedentota bacterium | reverse complement strand
CCCGGACCCGGCGCACAGATGGTCCGCTACTACGGCTGGTACAGCAACAAGTTGCGAGGCGTCCGGCACTGAGGGCTGCCGCCGGAGTTGGTTCCGCACCGGCCGGGCGTTTCACCACCACCACCGCTCAAGCTCCCGTCCAAGAAATGGCGCGACCTGATCTTGCGGGTCTGGCAGGTGGACCCGTACCGCTGCCCATGTTGCCCGAACCCGAGGCGGGTTATCGCCGTGATTGACGGCCCGCGTGTGGTCGAGAAGATTCTCCGGCAGCTCGGTGCCTGGCACGACCCGCCGGCCGGCCTGTCCCCTCCGGGCGCTCCAGGGCCCTACACGTACGAACCCTGTGACGACGTGGACCCCACCCCGGATTACGAGAATGTGCTAATCGACTGAGTCCCGTTGTTTTCCAGGCCGGTTTGAAGGCGGGTTTGTGCCCGGTACCGGCCTCCACCGGCCCGGTTTGCCACGGAACCGCGCTACTGCTCGCGCATTGCCTGGCCGCTTGGCCGCTACCGCCTGCCCAGGCTCTTGGCGACGGGGAAAAACCGCCAGAAACTCGACAATCATTGCCTGTTGACGGTTTCAGCCAGGTCTGGTCTGATGGGGTTGGCAATGAATGCGAGCGAAAAGCAATTCTCCTACACCCGCGCAGCGCTCAGTACAGGCGGGCGCGCAGAAAACAAATTCTTATCATTACGCGATAGCCCTATCTACTCCCAGCCGGCGCGCGACTTTCAGCCGACGCAGTGCGAATCGTGAGCGGTTCCGCCGCAGCCTGAGCTGGGGGCACGGGCTCCTCTAACAATTCCGCACACGCCCGGCGCAGCTCTTCGAGGCGGCGTTCCCCGTCATTATCATTCTGTCAGGATCGACCTTGAAGAAGACCGGCCGCCCGGTTCCGATTACCTTTCCCGCACCGATTCCGCATACAGTGTATCTGGGCAAATATCCTGTTCATTTGGCCAGGAAACCGTTCCGTTGCTCACGGTAACCTTGCGGAAATATCCAGGCTCGCGCAATTCGCGAAACACCCCGAAATCAAGAAGAGGAGAACAATCAAAAACACCGCATTGCCCATCCGTGAAAACGATTCTCAAACGATAGTTTGGCTCTGATTGGACCGATTTAACGCGTGGATTCATACGGTTCATTTCAGAGGCTCAATTTTGTATGGTTGTTGGCCAGCAACGGCCAGTTCCCAGTCAGCCAGCAACTCATCCCGGTGAATTTCCATCCACGCAAACACCAGCTTCAACTTGTTGTTTGGAAGACTCCCTTCCAGCACTTCGCCATCCGGAATCGACAGCACGATTTCATGCTCTTGATATCGGACATGGACGTGGGGCCGCTGATGCCTCCTGTTATCCAGGAAGAACATCGACACGATCACACCGTAAAACATTGAAAATGACTGGCATAACGATTCAAGGAAACTATCATCGGGAAACAGCCCAAATGCAAACTTTCGCCGAGTCCGCGTGCGGGGCCTTGGTTTGAACAAGTGAAAGGGTCCCGGAAAGGTCAGTTAAAACCGGTTCGAGTTATGCGCCGGGACAATCTACGGCTGCCCCCTGCGACATAGGCGGATGCATCGGCGTTGATGCAAGGCCGCCACCGAAATGCGCGAAGCGTGTGGGGTGCGTGGACCTTGCTCTTGCTTTTGAACCGCCCTGCGCCCTTTGCGATAGCGGCAGCAAGTTGGGAGATAGTTCAAAGTCCAAAGTCCACGCAGGAACTTTTGCACTTCGGCATGATTGCCAGCTTTGACAAACAAAAGGCAATCGGCGCGGTTCTGAAAAACCAATCATCTCTGCGGGAAATCATCTTCCGGTCGCACCGCATTTTCTACGATGTGTCCGAGGAGTTCCGTCGGGTGGACATCTTGCACGTTTGGCATGGTGCCCGCGAGGTGCCGAGTTTCTGAGTGGCCCAACCAGACGGTGGAGCGGACGGCGGGAGTCCTGGCAGTTCCGCCGTCTTGTCGCTATAGCTGCCCCGGTGGTTATCCCCGCCGCCGCTCACCTTGCCGTTCTGCGGAAAGAGAAGATGAATATTGGAAGAAATGAGCCCTGCTCTTGCGGCAGTGGCAAGAAATTCAAGAAGTGTTGCGCCCACAAGTCGCCCGAAACACCGGCCGGGCTCAAAGCCGGGATCCGAATGAAGGGCGGGACATCCTTCGATCCCGTTCTTAATGCCTACCGCGCAATCGTCCACACCTGGGATAATGTGGAGTGCCTAGGCGAACCAAAGGAATGGGCATCCCATGAGGTGTTTGACACCGAGGACCAGGCGATGGCTTTCTACAAATCCAACATTCGTCCTGGTCTGGAGAAATTGATGCGCGAGGCGACCCAAGACCATAAAGGCGCGACCATGTCCCTCCACCGACTGGAAGAATAAGATTCAAAGGCGCAGAACGAGAAACTGCAGGCGCCTGCTAACCACGCTAAGACAACGCGAACAGGGGCCAGCAGATCATATTGTTCATCATTGGCGGCACGCCACGGATGCGCGTCGTTGGTCTATGGTGTACCGCGCATACAAAGCCACCAACCCGGAGGGTTGGAAGCGGGTAAGCGGGGGGGCGCAGCGCAGCGGAGACCCCCGGTAGCGTATGAGTTGTTTAGGGCATCCTGCAGGGATGCCAAAGGTCTGTGACTCCTGCGGGGTCGATGGGAATTGTCGGACCCCGATCCGGGGGTGCCGCTATGGAAGGAGCGCAGCCTTCAGGCTACAGAAGCGTGATAAATCGGGAAAAAGAAGTT
>CAIZGN010000156.1 GCA_903932505.1 Candidatus Hydrogenedentota bacterium | reverse complement strand
CTGCACGGCATCCTTGTCCACGGGCTGCTTTTTGAAGGCGTTACTCGCGGTGGATTCCTCCAGGCCAATCAACGCCAACACCTCGTTCGTCACCTCCGGCCCGAATTCATAGTCGCTGTATTCCCGCAGCGTCTCTTGCGCAGATTGCTCCGGATTCCAATAGAATTGCAACACCACCGCCTTGTTGGTATCTTCGTAGATGCCCTCACTGTACGGGAAGCCACCATCCACCAGATGCTTCACCTGATCCCACAACCGCTGAAAACGATCCGGCAGCGGATTCGCCCCATAGCCACCCCAAGGCGAGTTCCCCCACATGCTGATCTCCGGAAAATTCAGTAGCGGACGGTTGCCCGGTACGCCAACATCCAGCGGATAACGAGGAAAGTCCTCATGCGCATCCGCGAGAATGTAATTCAGCCACGCCCCGTCTTTTTGCAGCGCATTGCTCAGTCCCTGCCACTCGCCCTCTGGTGGCGTGTCAAACATCCACGTGCTTAGGATGGTCTTTAGATTCGGGAAATAGTCGCGCCCTAACCGCGAGAAATCCTGTGAAAGCTTGAGGTAGGCGTTGCTGCCCCACGGTTTACACTGTTCGCAGGCGCACCCGCCCTCGTCATACGGCCAGTAACACACCAGATCCAGCCCCACATCTTTCAGTCGCTCGAAAAGCGTGCGGGCGTTCGTCATCAGATATTCGTGCCCCTTCGGATTGCTCGGGCAGATCGGGTGTCCGCTGTTTCCCCGCCGATGAGTGGGGTCGGGCAGCGGTGTTGCGCGAATGCCTTTCGGCGCGTCGATAAACATCGTGTTGTTCAGCCCCGTCACAAACTGCAGCCCCAATCCCCGAGCAGCCCGCGCATATTGGCGCATCATCGCCATCGCCGGTTCCGCTTCGAGGTCGTTCCAGTCCCGCAGGTTGATCATCGGGAAAATCACCATGATCGCGTTCACGCCCCAAAGCGCCAAGTCCTCCATATACCGCGTGCTCTCCACCTCCGGGGCCTGGTGATACCAGTTGTGAAAATGCGTCGCAAAATACATCCCGCGCAGCGATCCCTTCGGTGCCGAAGTACCCCGCCAATCCGAGGCCTGAAACCTCCCGCCCGAATACCGGCTTGTCCGCAGAAACTTCCCCACACCGTACAGCAGCCCCCGCGGCGACCCACCACTCACACGCACCCCCGCACCGGCCTCCTCAATGCGGAAACCCTCCAAAGGCAGACGCGCATCTACCGACAGGATAATCTTCGCCCCGGCCCGCGCCTCCACCACATTCACAGGACAACGCGCCTCGATGCGATCCTTCAAAATCGAGAAAGTCCGCGCGACCAAAGGATCTTCGCCCGCCTCGACCTGCACCTTGATCGTGGGCCGTGCTCCCTGAGAAGATCCACGACCACGCACACACCCCGGCAATCCCGCAGCAACCGCCACCGCGCCCGCATGCTTCAAAAAAGTTCTTCGATTCTGGGTATTCATCGCAATGTTTCCTTGTTGTCAATCCGCGCACCGGGCATGGGCAAGCGCATCTTCATGTTATAACCTCTGCGACCGTGCATGGTCAATGTGAATCGCGTCGACCATATTCAAGAAATGCACACAGCCGGAATAAAGCCCAATCCCTACCGGTTATGAACAGACAGATGGGGTGCAAAGAATCCAGGGGACTTGTACGGAAGGTGTTTGCCAATATCGGCAAAGTATCACCCCGAAAAATCAAGAAAAGGACGCCTCGCCATGAGCAAGCTGCTGTATATTGAATCATCACCCCGCAAAGACCGCGCCGCCTCCATTAACGTCGCAAAGGAATTTCTCGACGCCTATGCCAAGGCGCATCCTGCCGATACCATCGAAACCTTGGATCTGTGGGCCACCGCCCTCCCCGAATTCGACGGCTCCGCCCTCAACGCCAAGTACAACATCCTGCATGGGCAGCCGCACTCTGCCAGTGACGCCACGGCGTGGGGTGCTATTGAGCAGATCTGCCAGCATTTTGTGGCGGCAGACAAATATCTTTTCAGCGTGCCCATGTGGAATTTCGGTATTCCCTACAAACTCAAGCACTTCATTGATTTGGTCGTTCAACCCGGGCTTACCTTTAGCTTTTCCCCGGAAACCGGGTATACTGGTCTGGTCACGGGCAAGCCCGCCACCATCATTTATTCGAGTGGGGGCGACTATGGTCCGGACTCTCCGGCAAAGTCCTATGACTTGCAAAAGCCGTATGTGGAGTTGTTTCTCGGCTTTATCGGCATTACCGATGTCCGTCGCATTTCGGTCGCTCCGACCCTTGCGGCACCGGATGTGGTGGCAGCCGTTCTTGCCAAGGCCAAACAGGAAGCGGCGGAGATTGCCCAAAGTTTTTGACCGCAAGAAGGAATAGCCCGTGTTTGAATACGAACGACGCATCGGAATGCGAGACGTCGATGCGGCTGGCATCGTGTTCTTTGCCCGCTATCTCTCCCTGGTGCACGAAGCCTACGAAGAAATGTTTTCAACGCACGGAGTGAGCTTCCGGGATCAACTCGAAACACACGGCGTCATCTTGCCCGTCGTGCATGCCGACATCGACTACCGCCTCCCGGTCATGCTCGAAGATCGCGTCAAAATTGTGCTTGCGGTCTCGGACATCAAGACCCGCAGCTATGCGGTGGGGTTCAAATTCATGGGTGTGCAAGGACGTCTTGCGGCTGGTGGCAAAGTGGTGCACGCCTGCGTGGACTACACCACCCGCAAGGCCGTGTCCCTGCCTGCCCACCTGGTCAGCGTACTCGAAGCCTGCGCCAGACCGACGGATGTGCAACCCTAGCGAAGCTTCTTCACCTTGAGACTGCGGAATTCGACACGATACCCCTCGCCTTCAAGCCCGACCAAGCCCTTCGCGTTGCCGCAGTCTTTGAATTCACAAGTGACGGCCCCGTTCACCCACAACGAAAGGTCTTTGCCCTTCGCGCTGATTTCCAGCGTGTTCCATTCACCCGCAGCCTTCACACGACCGTCCGGGGTTTCCTTCAGCAGGGTGAAAAACTTCTTTTTCCCCTCCGCATCCAGCGAATCGCCGAACAGATAGCCACCGCTCGCGTCGCCAAACTGCGCCTGATGCCAGATCGCGCCATCCTTGGAATTGCGCACATACGCTCCGCTGTTATAACCGCTCTTCCCCTCGATTTTGGTATAGCGGAATTCAAAGTGGAACACCGCATCGGCAAATTCTTGGTCACACAGCAGCATGTCATGGCCACCATCACCCTCGCATACCAGCAACTTACCCGATTCCTCCACGTGCCACTGCTGCTTCTCTAAAGGCGCACCCGGCGGAACCGGCACCCGTGTCCAACCCTTCAGGTCGGCCGGTGGCATAATGTCCACCCAGCCCGAGGCGTCCGCCTCCAAAGCGCTCGGGGTCGGGGCAGCGATCGAAAGTCCCCCCGCAAGCAGGCTCACAAAAAACAGAACCGCCAAGCCAAAGCGGCCCGGCACACAAATCTTGGTGTTGGCTGAAGTATTCATGCCACTACGTTAGCTGTGGAGACAGGCAAAAGTCAATTCAATCCAAAGCGAAGAAGAAAACCTCACGGAACCTCCGTGCGAACACGAAAAGCCAGCGCGGGTCGACCGCCGGGCCCGAAGTCACCCTCAAGGCGCACCCGTTCCCCGAGCGCATCCGGCGTTGCGTTCTTCACCGCACGCAAACGAAGCATGACCGTCTCCCGACCCATGGCCGGTATCGACACCGCCAACCGCTCCGGTGTCCACGTCCATCCCGGTGGTGCTTGCGAAACGCCAACCGACCCTTCCACCGAATTGCTGCCAAAGTTATACACATGCACGCGAAGTTCCGATTCAATCTCCGGCGCAATCTCATAATCGTGCTCGTCTGTCCAGCCCTCCTTGTGCATCACGATGCGCGCCTCCGGCCACTGCAACTGGAGTACCACCGAAGACGGCGATTCATTCCGGCGCGCCAAGACCGGGGGCTTGCTGAGCGGGAGCTTCGCCGCCTCGCCCGCAGGAAGCACCAGAAACACCGGTGCAGAACTCAGTGCATCTGGCACACCATTGCTGAGCGACCGCCCCAGATAGTCAAAAGCCGACTCCACGCGAATGCCCTCCGGCAGACGCCACGCCACCCGGGCCTTCCCTCGCTGCGGCCAATCAACCTGCGCCTCGGTCCACGCCACAAGCACATCACGCGCCACACCATCGGGCTGCGCGCGAAAGGCCACGGCCCAAGTGTCCGGCGCTCCCGCCGTCGACCACCGTCCGAGACACTGGGCCCCGGCAAGAAAGCGCCCCACCGCCGCCAACGCGATATACGAAGGCCGAGGGCTGAGGTCGCGCCGAAGCAGACCGAATTGGGTCAACCCCTCCATGTAATCCCCAAGTACAAAATGAAAATGCCGCGCCGCACCCGCACACAAACTGCTCGCATACTCTTGGGCAATCAGCTCCGCCTTGCGTAGGTCATTCTCCAGCGACAGGTCGCCGGACGGCGAATCCTTCTCTGCCGCGATACCCCGGTCACATTCCGTCACCCAGATGGGACGACCACAGGCTGCCTCGCGCGCTGGGCCCCACAAAGCCTCATAGGCATGCGGCCAATCGTAGGAATGGAGATTATAAGTGTCATAATACGGCCAAGTATCGTTCGCGAGGATGCCCCGAACCAGCGACGGCGTGTTGATCCCGCCCAGCGGATTCCAGCCCACAACCACACGCGAATCACCCGACTTGAAACCGAGATACGCCGCCTTCTGAAACGAACAAAGCCCGTTGATGGGCCAAGCCCCGAAGTTCGAGGCATTTCCCTCATTCCAAGGTTCCCAAGCCGATACCCGCCCCTGAAACCGCGTCGACATCGCCTTGCAGAACGCGTACACCTGGCGCAGATCCGGGCAGCGCGGATCCTGTTCCGGCGCGCTATCCACCACCCACTTGGGCAGCGTGTGAAACACCTGCAACACCTCCAGCCCCGCCTTTCGCTCCATGGCTGCCGTCTGGTCATACTTGTTCTCCGGAGAAAACGTATCTGGTTCCGACTGCATCTCACGCCAGTGAATGCGATCCCGAATCCAACCCACCCCCGCCAGCGCCGCCAGCCGCGACAGATGCCCCCGCGCGTCCGCGTCGTCCGACAGCCAAGACAGCGCGGCATCCACGCATACCGGCGAATTCTCTGGCACTGGTGCAACAAGCCGCGACAAGACCCCCATCGTGGTCCAGCCCACCTGGCTCCCATCCTCCGAAAGAAATTCAACCTTGTACCAACCCACCCCCGGTTGCCCCAAAGCCGCCAACTTCGCACCATCAAGCCGTCCCGAAGAAACCACCCGATTCCGCTCATCCAAAACCCGCCAAAGCGCCCCCCCCGGCGCCGACAAAACCACCGCCTCATCCTGAAGAAAAACATTCCCCGGATGATCAGCCAACCCGGCAAAAAGCACAAACAAAGCAGCAGTAGCAGAGAAAGTATTCATACCCGCAGTATACGCAAAAAAATCCCCAACCCCAAGTGCCCCGTAACGCAGGCATCTTGCCTGCCACTCCCAAACCCCCAAAGGGGCGAAACAACAAAAAGCACCCCGCCCCATACATAGACTGTCCCTCCACGATTTGCTATCCTAACCCGACATTCCAAACGGAGGACGGCACCATGCCCACAAAAAACAAAGCCCTTTGCCGATGCCCCTGGGTCGACATGACCAAGCCCGACTACGTGGCCTACCACGACAACGAATGGGGCGTCCCCGTCTACGACGACCGCATCCTCTTCGAATTCCTCACCCTCGAATCCGCCCAGGCCGGCCTGAGCTGGTACACCGTCCTCCGAAAAAGGGAAGGCTACCGCCTCGCCTTCGAAAACTTCGACCCCGAAAAAGTCGCCCGTTTCGACCAGGCAAAAATGGAAGCGCTCATGCTCAACCCCGCGATCATCCGCAACCGCCTGAAGATTCACGCCGCAGTGAACAACGCCCGAAAATTCCTCGAGGTGCAGGCCGAATTCGGATCCTTCTCCAACTACATCTGGCGCTTTGTCGACGGCAAGCCCAAGGCCAACGGCCCCGAATCTATGGAAGACTACGCCGCAACCAGCAAAGAATCCGACGCCCTCAGCAAGGACTTGAAAAAGCGCGGCTTCAAATTCCTCGGCTCCACCGTCTGCTACGCACACATGCAGGCCACCGGCATGGTGAATGACCATTCATGGGATTGTTTCCGGAGAAAAGAAATCATCGCCACGTATCGAAAACGCTGAAAAAAACCGAGTAGCCGCTTTGCTCGCCTCGACAGAAACAAAATGAAAGGCACAAATCATGAAACCAATCGCATGGTTCACAGCACTGACCCTTCTGTCCACCGGCTCCGTGTGGGCAGAGCAAGCAACGCCCTCCATCGGACAGCCGACCATCTCCGTGAGTGGTGACTACGTCGTGAACGTGAAGCCCGACAAGGTAGTAGCCACACTCGGCGTGCAAACCTTTGACGCCGATATCATGCTCGCCAAGCAAAGGAACGCCGAAGCCTTGAAAAAGGCGATGGCCGTGGTCGCCCAAGCGGGCGTTGTCGAAAAAGACATTCAGACCGACCAGCTCCTCATCGAGCCCCGATACCGCGAAAGCAACAATTTCCGCGAGATTCTCGGCTATTCCGTGCAAACCATGTTTGCCATCACGCTCACCGAGACCAACAAGGTCGAGGACCTGGTGACCAAGCTGTTGCAGGTCGGCGCAAACATGGTGCAGGGTATCGACTTCCAAGTCACCGAAGCCCCCAAATATCGCGAACAGGCCCGCGAACTCGCGCTCAAGGCCGCATGGGACAAGGCGAAAAAAATGGCCGCCGTATTGGGTCAAAACATCGGCGTCCCTGTCGAAATCCGCGAAGGCGGCAGCAGCACACAGGGAAGATCCTTCCTGAGCAGTTACGGCGGACGCAATGTCAGCACATCGAATGGCGCATTAGATGTATCCTGGGAATCCGGAGGCAACTCAGACTCCATAGCCCTGGGCACCATAGCCATCCGCGCCAATGTCTCCGTGGTTTTCAGCATAAGTAACCCATAAACCTGCCATTTGAGAGATTGAGCAAGCGCGACTGATGACATTAGCCCTAGTAATTGGAAAAGCGGTCAAGTAAATACTGGTTGGTGCCTTACCCGTCTGCTTCTCCTCATCGGCGCGCTACTCAACCGCCTTCCCCAGCCGCCAGCATCCAACAAAAGAGCCCTATGGCTCAACAAAGGCCTCTTAGCGTACACGGGTATTCTTTGAGGAAAGGGCATGCCCTAGCCACATCGAAGGCACAGCTCTCGCGCAGGTATTGTTCGAGGGATATGTGGGCGATGGCGCAAGCGGACGCAAGGCACGCCATCACCACGAGGCAAGCCCGGGGCATGGTCGGGTGGTGGCCTAGATTCCTGTTTTCATTAGCCATGCGGTGTTTGCGATTCCTTACCTTGCGATTCGACGCGGGGCTGCTCCTTTAGACCGATACGGCATCGACGTCCAGGCAGTACTCAACCCTTCTCAGGACTTTTTATTACGCCACATGTTTCACCATCAGCCCCGCCAAGACCTCGTGCTTGCACCGAACCTTCCCTGATCCCATAAAAGGCCTGCCTTACTTGTTCGTTCGTGTTCACCTTGACCGCATACCTATTCTGACCGGTCAGGAGCTCCAATTCAAAGCGGGCGAAACCGGAGTGCCCCCGAAAAATTCTATCACGCCTTCGGCGTGATAAGGGTAAAGGTTCAAAGGGCACAGTGCCAAAGCATAACAGCCTACAGGGCTACGGAGTCCGCACAATGCGGAATCCGCCGTTGAGATCCCGGAAGTCCGGGGGATAGTCGAAGCGGTGCGCGGACCGACAGGCCAGCGGGATGAGGCGCCATGCACCACCGCGCAACACCCGGAGGTTACTCGCTGGCGGACCGGTGGGGTCTTCCTTGGGGCTTTGGGTATAATAGGTCGCGTCATAGTAGTCCGCGCACCACTCCCAAACGTTACCGATCATATCGTGCAGTCCGAATGCGTTGGGCTGAAATCTTCCGACTGGTGCCGGACCAAGGTAGTCGTCCGAGCATGGGAAACCATCCCCATTGAAGCCCCATTTGCCCTTGTTTTCCTGGTTCCAAACATTGGCGTACCGACAGGCCCCGTTCGGCTCGTCGCCCCATGGATACATGGTGCTGGAACCCGCCCGACACGCATATTCCCATTGAGCTTCGGTGGGGAGGCTGAACTTTTCTCCTGTTTTTTGGGACAGCCAATCACAATAGGCCTTTGCATCGTCCCAAGTTACCAGGACGACCGGTTGATCCAAGCCCTTTCCTTCAGCTGGGTCAGGAAAACCGGGGCTTTTCCAAGAAAGCCCCTTCACAACCCCCCAGCTCTGTTTTTGCGGATCCCATCCGAATGACTCCCCTGCCTTTTCTGCGGTCGTCTGGTAGTTGCTGTCCTTGACGAATGCCTCGAATTGAGCGTTGGTTATTTCGTATTTCCCCATCCAAAACGGCTGGGTGATATGGACACGGTGGCGAGGACCCTCATTTTCTCCCCGGTTCTCCTCACTATCCGGGCTGCCCATCATGAATTTTCCCGAAGGCACATAGGTGAGCGTCAAGGGTTTGGCTCCTTGGGCCTGTCCGGGTAGGTCGACCGTGGCGTCGGGGTGGTTTTTCTTTTCCTCTGCGATTCGCTTGCGTTCGCCCACGGCGTAGGCGGTGAGGAGCGCCTGGGCCGTTTGCGGTACTTGGTCAATTTCGGCGATTTGCCAGTGCGTGCCAAGATTGCGCATGAAAAGCCGTGCCCGCACGATTTCACCGCGTGTGGAAAGTTCCAGGTCAATGGTCGCCATTTTTCCTTTGCGCTCGATACGGGGCATGGCGGCTATGGTGATTTCACCGGCAATATCCACCGCATCGCCGGGAAGCGTCTGGATGGGTACGCTGCGTCCCGTTTCGATGAAACTCAATACGGCCTCTCGTATCTGCTTGACCGTGGGCTCGATCATCGCCGAACCAAAGGCCGCCACCAAGCCGTTCACCATCTCGGGCTCGATGCCGCCCAAACCGCCCATTTCTTTGGCAAAACTGGCGCTCCATTGCCCGGAAAGTTGGTTGCCCGCCCGGCGGATAATGCCCTCAAGGTCGACATATTTCTCAAACGCCGCCGCATCACATTGATCCACGGCGGATTTCACCTTGAGCAATGAGTACTGGGGGGATGACAAATAGTACCAGCTGCCTCCCCCCGCGACGATCAAGGCCAGCAACAAAAGAACCGCTGAAAACACCACGACTTTACGCATAATACGCTCTCCCTGTTTGAAGCCTTCACTGTTGCGATCCGAGTATATCAGTCTGGAAATCGCCCTTCTACTTTCAGGTTTTTTCGAGTTTTGGGGGAGCAGGCTATAAACGGTTGGAATATCGAATCGCCAAACGCATAATTCGCCCGGCGGAATCAGGAAATCTGACCATGGTTGCCCGTGCTGGATTTGCAGTTATTTCACGGATAGTTCGTGCTGCATTCGGGTGAGAGCCTCGAGTGTTCGGGCCTGGAGTCGCAGGGCCCCTCGGGTGTTTTCCCAACGTTGAACGCTTGCGACAGAGACGCCCAGATCTTTGGCGAAATCCGCCATGGAGAGCCCCATCTGTTTGCGCAGGTGAGCAATACCCTGGCCCGTAGGCGATTTCGGATCGAAGCGCGTCGGGGACTTCTTTCGACCCACCGCCTTTTTCGTCGCCTTGGTCTTCGCGGCCGTTTTGCCTTTTTGTTTCTTTTCGGATTTGCCGGGGTCGATGGATTTGCCGGGGTCGAGGTCGATACCGAAAATATCGGCCAAACCGCGTGCATCGAGCTCTTCATCAATGGGGATTGCGTCTGCCGTGGGTAGGGCCATGTCGGCAGAAATCAGCTCCTCCACATCCACCGCTCGAAGCAGGAAGAGAAGCTCTGGACGATGGTCGAGGCGGCTGCCCACGCCGTAGAGTACAGCAGCAACATGCTTGCACATGGTGGCCCAGTCCGGGCACGAACACTTCAGACTCATTTCGCCCGGTTGAGGGAAGAGTCCGTGTATTCGGTCACTCACCACTCCCATGACATGCGCCGACAGACGGCCCTGCAGCAATTCCAGCGCGGATCCAATCTGTCCCTGGCATTTGGTCTTGATGGCGTCCCAGGTATCGGGTATGAGCGGCTTGACCGCGATGGTGACCTCGTACAACTCGGAACCGCTGACGATGGCCTCAATGCATCCGGTCTTAAGCTCAAGATGACAGACGGAACCATTCCTCACATACGTGCGGCCGCGCGGCAGGCGATTCTCAAAATCGGAAAAGGACTCAAGGTGGTCACACCAGCCCTTCCCCCAAAAACTCACCGCGATTTTGCGCCCTTCAAGTTCGATGGGCTGAATTTCCTTGCCCTTCTTGCGCAACTTTTCAATCCGCACGTTTGCCTTGGCGCGACGAACCGCCACAGGCACATAGGGCCGGAAGCCGTAGTGGGGCATTTCTCATCTCCGCTATAAAGCAGCCCGGCGAATATCCAGCCGAACCAAGTCCATGAGTTCTTTATCATCAAGCGCGGTGAGGTCAACCTCGCCTCCGCCGCTAAGCAACCCGGTGGCCAATTGTCGTTTCTCCGCAATCATAAGATCAATTTTTTCTTCGACGGATCCGCTGGTGACAAATTTGTGTACGAGCACATTCTTTCGCTGACCAATGCGGAAGGCGCGGTCAGTGGCTTGATCTTCGACCGCAGGGTTCCACCATCGGTCAAAATGGATAACGTGCGACGCGCCCGTCAGGTTGAGCCCCGTGCCACCGGCCTTGAGGGAAAGGATCATGAATGGCGGCCCGTCCTCCCCCTGAAAACGGTCGACCAGATCTTTGCGTTTAGGAACGCTGGTTCCCCCATGGAGAACCAAACCGGGGCGTCCGAACAGTTGGGTCAAGTGCCCCGCCAACGAATCAATGATCTCCCGGAACTGGGTAAACACGAGAACCCTTTCTTGGCGTTCGGCCAGTTCCTCGCAGATTTCAGCCAGACGCAAAAACTTGCCACTCTCCTCCGGGGCATAGCTTCCGTCACCCGTGAGTTGGCTGGGGTGGTTGCACACCTGTTTCAGGCGCATCAATGTTTGCAGCACCACCGCACGCCGTTTCATGCCATCGGCATCTTCCAAGGCGTCCTTCATCGCATGAACCACCTGTTCGTAGAGCCGAACCTGTGTCCGGGTCAAGTTGCAGAAGCGCGTGGTTTCGATCTTGTCCGGAAGGTCGTTGATGATCGTGCGATCCGTCTTGAGGCGGCGAAGAATATAAGGGGAGACCAGACGGCGCAACGGGGCATATTGGTCGCTCACCCGCCGCTGGAGCCCATCCACGAAGGTCTTAAAGACCGAGGCTGATCCGAGGAGGCCGGGATTGAGAAAATCAAAAATGGACCAGAGGTCGCCAAGGCGGTTTTCAACCGGTGTCCCCGTCAGTGCGATGCGTGCCTGCGCCGATAGCTTCTTCACCGCCCGCGTCTGTCGGGTGCCCGGATTCTTGATGGCCTGCGCTTCGTCGATGATCACCAGTCGCCAGGAGACCTTGCAAAGCCATTCCTGGCGCGCCAGCATAGAGTATGTCGTAACGACCAAATCGGCGGATACCAGTTCTTCTTGGGGGGCCCTGGAGAATCTCGCAAGAGTTTCCGCATCGCATTCAGATGGATGCAGGAACACCAAGCGCAGCGCAGGCGCGAAGCGATTCGCTTCTGACCGCCAGTTCCCCAAGAGCGATGCCGGAACGATCAACAGTGAGGGTTGCGATTCCTTCTGTCGCATACCCAGCAACAGCGTCAGCACCTGAATAGTCTTCCCAAGCCCCATGTCATCGGCCAAACACGCCCCGAGACCCAGTTCAGTCAAAAATCGCAACCATGCGGCTCCATCACGCTGATACGGACGCAAGACCGCCTTTAGATCCCTGTCCGGCGGAGACTCCAATCGCGCGGGGTCGCGCAACCCTGCGAGAATATCACGCAAAGCCTCCCCGGCTTCGACATGCACCCACAGCTGCTCAGCCTCGGTTTTTTCTTCCCGCTTGAGGTTCGGCGAGGCCCCGGCCAACAGCCGCATGCCGTCGACAAAGGAAAGGCCACCCTCCTGGGTCTCCCGGCGAAGCGTCTCCCAGTGGGCGATCGCTTCGCGCAATTTCTCCCGATCCACCTCGACCCAGTTCCCCTTGAAGAACACCAACCCATCGCCACCCGCCAGCAATTCGGCGATTTCCGCCCGAGATAGCCGGTCTTCTCCCAAAGCGACCTTCACGTCAAAATCGAGCATGGCGGCCAGGCCCAACACAGAGGGCTTCCTTTCGCCAATCGTGACCGACACCTGCGGTCGGGGTCGCCGTCGCCACCAATCTGGCAACCGCACCATCAGTCCGCTGTCCTCCAACGCAGGCACCCCCAAGAGAAGCAAGTAGGCGCGATCAGGCGTCCAAGCCATCGGCTGATAAATAGACCCGCCGTCCACAAGAGCCCTCACCCAAGCGCAGCGCTCAGAGGCAGCCTGCACAGGAGCCAGCAGCTTGATGAGCGCCGGACGGTTCTTTTCCCCGGCATACTGTTCCAAGGCTTTTCCAAGCGGCAGATGACGCGGCTGTCCCGTGCCGCCCAGTCCAGAAATGTAGGTGGCCATGAACGCAAAGGGGCGAGCAGAGTCAGCCTTATTCTCCGCCAAGTGAAAACACACCCGCCCCACCTGATGCCACTTCGGTGCGCGTTCCGCGAGAAAGGACTGTAATCCTCCCAAAGATTCCACCATCGTGGCACACCAATCCAGAACAGAATTCCAGATATCCAAGATCAAGTCCGCCGAAAGATACTCCCCACCCTGCATCGGTGGCGCATTCAAGAACCACTCCACCCGGTCCGCCTCCGTAGGCGCTTCCACATCCTTCAACCCCATACCTTCCGGCAAATGGCATAGCCGTGTCAGCAAAAATTCAGCGATACTCTGGTAATAGCGCAGCGCGGGCGAAGCGGCAGCATCCACTTTGTCCGCCGCCAACAGAAACAAGCCTTGACGCCAGTCTGCCTCAAAAACTTCCCGCACACGCCCAAGATGCACCTCCTCAGGACTATCGCCCGAAGACTCCCAACACAAATTTCCGGTTGGCGTAAGTCGTATGCCGATCAACGGTAGCATCCTCGTCAAATAGTCTGGTTGATATCCGAGATTACCCCCCTATTACAAGAAAGAGAATACCGCACAAGCATTGTGCTGAACAACACAAAGCGCATGAAATCGAAATCAGGGGTTCGACAGGATCACCGATAGTCCAGATAGGCTACGCCAAAAAAAATCCCCCGTAGAAAAGGACGGTGCGAAGCACAAAAAAAATCCCCCCGCGAAAAAGACGGCGCGAAGCACAAAAAAAAATCCCCCTTCGAAGGGGGCGGTGCGAAGCACCGGGGGGATGTCGCGCCGCATCCACAACACAAACCACCTTAACCAAAACCCACTGACTCTCCAGCTTAAGCCGAAAACCGCGTTTCGTGATGGTCTGTATGATCCCCGCGCGATGGGGCGCGGCACCACTGATCGCCTTGATCAGTTTCCGTTTCTGAAAATGTATCTGGTTGTCCTCAACCACCATTTCCCCCCACAGTTCCTGATAGATCGTCTCATAAGGCACACAAACATTAGGGTTCGCAGCGAGCAGACGCACAAGACGATACTGCTTGTCCTGCAGTGCCACACGCGCACCGTCAATATGAATCTCGCCCGGCATATTGTCGTCCACGATCAGCACAGGCCTCGGCGCGGGGTCGGCAATTGGGGGAGATACCGCCAGAGCGGGCCGAAGCTCCTCCTGCGACCGCGCCCAAGCCAACAGCGGCGTCGACACACCGGCATCCATCCATTGCCCCAGTTCAGCCGGTGTACACTGTCGCAGCGCGACCGCCGTCACGAGTCCCTCGCGTTCAAGCCGGATGCAAAGGTTCCGGTCGAGCCCGGGGATATGGGCATGCGCCAACGGCAGCAACCCCTCATGAAGACCACGCGCAGTGCGTTCCGCCAGCATCCGGATACGATCCACAAATTGCGCAGGCGCGCCCAGCGCCACCGCGACCGCCGCCGTCGTGTCCAGAATCCACGCCGTCTGATCCGCCGCCGCAAGAATCTGCCCCGCCATCGTGTTATAGCGTTCCTCAAGGTCGCACACCGCCGCATGCTCAAGCCATTCATGCAGGAACAGCACCGTTTTTATCGCGCGCACCTCCTCAAAAAAAGGCTGAAGCGTGCAATTCCGGATACGGTTGATTGGCGTGTCCGCAACAAGTTCCTCGTCCCTTGTGAGCGCCTTCAGCAGCGCCGGATAATTCGCCCGCTCATATTCGCGGGTGCTGAGCAACACCTGAACATTGCGCCCATCCGGACTCACCGCCGCCGCAAAAAGCAGGTCAACATCCGTCCAATGGCGCGTTTCCGATTCCCCTATCCAATGCTCAAGTTGACGGGCCGTGGCGATCGTGATCCCCTTCGCGGCCACCGCCCGCCCCAGCGGTGTCGCCTCCAGCCGCTCATCAAGCGAAGTCGCCAACATACCCGCGTCCAGGGCCCGATGCACCGCCGATCGAACCCGGCAAGCCACCTCATCGACCGTATACATCTCACGCCAGATCCACACCCCCGTAAGCGTCGCTTCCAGCATCACCACAAGTTCCTCCTCCGTGCGGCAGAAACGCGA
This sequence comes from Candidatus Hydrogenedentota bacterium, assembly GCA_903932505.1. Classification (GTDB taxonomy): domain Bacteria; phylum Hydrogenedentota; class Hydrogenedentia; order Hydrogenedentales; family CAIZGN01; genus CAIZGN01. The sequence continues at coordinate 3,260 of CAIZGN010000156.1, read as the reverse complement.
AGCCACCAGCCGCAACACATGATCCTCAAGCGGCCCACGCGACAGTTGCGGCGTGATGCGCTCGCGCTCCCCCTCCACATAACGCCGCCACAACGTCTCCTGATCAAAAGGCGTCGTCGCGATCAACACCGAACGCCCGAAATCCTTCACCGCCCCGTAACGCCCCGCCCGCCCGCTCATGTTTTCATATTCAGCCCGCAAAATCGGCGTTTTCCACGGCAACCCCAGCCGATCATCATACCGCCACCGATCCGCCGAAAGAAACACATTCTGCGCAGGCAGATTCATCCCCGCCGCCAACGTACTCGTCGACACCATGATCCGCGCACCCCCCTCGCGGAAGGCCTGCTCCGCGATACGCCGCTCCCGGGGCGACAAATCCGCATTGTGAAACACCACCCCATGTTCCAGCGTCTGCATCAGCACATCACGCGACCGAGTAGCCTCCAGCCCCCGCAACGCCTCAATCGCCCCATGCGCCGACGGCAAATCAATCCGCCCCGACAAAATTTCCGCCCCCTGACGAGACTCATGCTTCGCCTTCACAAAAACCAGACACGACTCACCCCGGTGCGTCAACTCACAAAGATTATGCACCAGCACTTCCCACGCAGACTCCCCACCCAGTTCCGAAAACGCCTCCTCACCCTCGCCCAGGTCATTATACGTGCGATACTTAAACACCCCGTCATAAAGCACCCCATAACGCAGCTCCACCGGTCGCCGTTCCGAATACACCAACTGCGCCCGCATCCACTGCGCCAGCTGCTCAGCCTCACCAATCACCGCCGACAGCCCGATCAACCGGCGATTCGACTGCAGAATCCGCGTCAGCAGAAGCTCCACCCCCGCGCCACGCTCCGGATCCGACAAAATCTCCAGCTCGTCCGCAATGATCAGCTCAATCTCCTCGATCCGCTCCGGACGCCGCACCAACAACTGCGCCAGCTTCTCATACACCACCACCGCAATCGAAAAATGACCCTCCTCAAAATCCTGATCCGAATCCCGGTGATCCCGAGTCGATATAATCACCCGCAGACCATACCCCCAATACTTCTCCTTAAAATCCAGAAACTTCTCTTCCGCCAGCGCCTTCAGCGGCACCAGATACACCACCTTCTTCAACTGCAGCGCCGTGTGCAGAACCGCCATCTCCCCGATAAACGTCTTCCCCGAACTCGTAGGTGCCTGCACCAGCAGATTCCCCCCCTCAAAAAGCCCATGACGCTTCACAGCCATCTCCTGCAACGGCAACAACACCTCACTTTCCCGCTCCTGCCACAAGGCAATCACTTCAGGCGGCAAGCCATAACGAATAAGTTCACCCATCTTCATGCCACACCCTCCCTGTTTTTTTCATCCCTCAATATACTGAAAATATATTCAGTTGTCAAGACCCCGGAAAAACAAAACAACCACCTGGAAAAAGTGCGCCAAAAAGCGAAGCACAAAAAAATCCCCCTTCCGAAGGGGGTGGTGCGGAGCACCGGGGGATGTAGACCCAACATGTCCACCCTAGCGCGAAGCACCCAAAAAAATCCCCCTTCCGAAGGGGGTGGTGCGGAGCACCGGGGGATGTAGACCCAACATAACCACCCCCACACCACCACATTGAAACCACCTTTCCGTCTTGCTATCCTCTCCACACAGGCCAATCGCCATTACCCATGGGGAGTTCCCACATGAAGGTTTGCATCATCACCGGAGCCGGCGGCTTAATCGGCGCAGAAGCCGTACGCTTCTTCGCCCGCCAAGGCTTCCTCACCATCGGCATCGACAACAACATGCGCCAATACTTCTTTGGCGACGAAGCCTCCACCGCCTGGGCCATCCAGGGACTGCAGGCCGCCATTCCCGACTTCCGTCATTACACTGCCGACGTCCGCGACTTCGAAGCCGTGCGCCGCGTCTTCGCCGAATACGGCAGCAACATCCAACTCGTCATCCACACCGCCGCCCAACCCAGCCACGACTGGGCCGCGCGCGAACCCCTCACCGATTTCGGCGTGAACGCACAAGGCACACTCAACCTCCTCCAATGCACCCGCGAGGTCTCCCCCGAAGCCGTATTCATCTTCACCTCCACCAACAAAGTCTACGGCGACATCCCCAACACCCTCCCCCTGGTCGAACTCGACACCCGCTGGGAAATCGAACCCGGCCACCCCTACGCAAACGGCATCACCGAAGACATGTCCATCGACCAATGCACCCACTCCATCTTCGGCGTCTCCAAAGCCGCCGCCGACCTCATGGTCCAAGAATACGGCCGCTACTTCGGCATGCGCACCGCCTGTTTCCGGGGCGGCTGCCTCACCGGCCCCGGCCACTCCGGCGCCGAACTACACGGATTCCTAGCCTACCTCATGAAATGCTGCTCCCAAGGCCGCCCCTACCAGATCTTCGGCTACAAGGGAAAACAAGTCCGCGACAACATCCACTCACACGACCTCATCCAAGCCTTCCACGCCTTCTACCAAAACCCCCGCTCCGGCGAGGTCTACAACATCGGAGGTGGCCGACAATCCAACTGCTCCATGCGAGAAGCCATCACCCTCTGCGAGGCCATATCCGGCAAGAAAATGGAAACCATCTACCACGACGAAAACCGAATCGGCGACCACATCTGGTGGATAGGCAGCCTCGCCAAATTCCAATCACACTACCCCGAATGGAAAATCACCTACAGCGTAGAACGCATCCTAACCGAAATCCACCAAGCCAACATCGAACGCAAATAAAACCAAAAAAGACCGGTCATTCCGAGCAAAGCGAGAAATCTTAACCACCGTCTACACCGTCCACAAAGGCAAACGGTCACGCCTGAAGGCGACAATGCGGAGACCACCCAAAGCACTCCCCTCATCCCCACACCCCAAACAAGAGTACCCGCTATATGGACTGCGCCGACCCCAGTCGGCGCTTTGGCTAAAACAACAACGCGCCAACGTAACGCAGGCATCCCTGCCTGCCGCCCCCCGCGCCCCAAAGGGGCAAAACAGAATAGCCCGGGGCAACGCCCCGGAAAAAAAACACCCCACCCAAAAACCCTGAAGGGGCGCAACAAAAAATCCCCCTTCCGAAGGGGGAGGCCCAAAGGGCCGGGGGATGTTGACCCCCATCACCAACCCAAACACCTCATCCACGCTCCGTGCCCTCTGTGTCTCTGTGGTCAATTTCTCCCCCGTCAATCTTCCATTGCCCCGCTCCGGGCGGAAAGGGCCTTCTTGCGCTAACGCGCTACTGGGCCCTTCCCG
>CAIZGN010000155.1 GCA_903932505.1 Candidatus Hydrogenedentota bacterium | reverse complement strand
GCTGCCCTTCTTGCTGCGGAACATGGAAACCGTTTCGGGGTCGCGCTTGCGGGCTGCGACACGTACTGTACGTGACGCAGGCCCATCAGTCGCTTCGGTCGGTGGCTTGCGTTCAGGCTCGTCATCGCGCATCAAAAAGCTCAGTATCGCAGAATTATTTACAGAAGCTATCGGTGCGCTTGGTGACACCTCGGGGCGGGGCGTGTCCACCACTGTCGCAATTTGGTTGTTCATTGAAGGCGGGCTTAGCGTCGGAATAGATGCCTGCTTGGCAGGCAGGTCTGGAATGCCTGTTGCCGTCTTTGCACCGGCAATTTTCTGTTGGGAGTAACCGACCAAATTGCAGGCTATCAGGGAAGTGAGGATGGCGAGAAATGAAATTATGCCCTTCTGAGTGCCTTGTTTTCGTCCAACGAGAGCACGAAAACACCCCCAGATTATTATACCAATTGGCACATTGTAGCCAAGCAGAAAAGGAATATCGCTCGTAGTATTTTGGGAATAAAAATAACCCCATCCAACAACCCCAATGCAAAGAGCCAGTAAGGCCATTTCCCATGCCCGACTTGGTTGCTCGACTGTACTCTGCTGCTCTTGTGGCTGGTCTTCTCTGGAACGCTCCGTGAAGAAACGAAAAGTATGGCCCAGAACACTAAACACAAACATCAAGAGGACGCAAACAACAAGGCTAACGACCTTATATTCAAAAGGTAACGAAAAGAAGCCTGTTACATCCAGCCAATGCCCACCGTCCATTTGCTCACCCTTTCATTTTTTCTGTTTTTGGCCGCTTGTTAGACCATTCCCCACTTGCTGAACCCGTGCGGCGGGTACGCCCCATTGCCGCATTCCACAGTTGATTATATGCCCCGGCCTTCCCTTTTTCAATATGAATTGAACGCACCCCATCCGAATACAAAAGCCCAGCCGCGGAAAGCCAAATTGAGGCCGAGGGTGGGCTGGTGTGTCGCTGTAACTGGGGCAACGCCTCATGTGGCATAGCCCCCCTACGCTGACGGCGAATTACTACACGCATCTAGACCTTGGGGATAAGCGCGAAGGACTGGAGAAGCTGCCGTTGGTTTGTACGAATCAATCGACCGAGCAGGTTGCCGCGCAAGCGTCGGAAAAGTGTCCCCTAAATCGTCCCCTTTTGGACGGCAAAACGCGGCATTTTCCATCAGTAGGTGGCAGGATACTAGATTCGGAGTGTACTATGTGCGGCGAACAACTAGACTCTGGAAAGTCAAAAAAAGCCCCAATATCGCAGCAAAAGCTGTAATACTGAGGCATTTAAGCAGGACATAAAAATGGTGGGCGATACAAGAATCGAACTTGTGACCTCCACGATGTCAACGTGGCGCTCTAACCAACTGAGCTAACCGCCCGAACGTCTTCAATTGTAGCAAAAAACAGGGAACCTGATCAACATGGTCACGCGGATTTGGCCTCTTCCGCGCTGGCTGTTTCTTCGACTTCGGCGGGATGCTCTTCTTCCTTCTCATGGCGGGTGATGCAGCCATGCAGGAAGGTGAGCGACCCGGGGAATTTGCCCGGTCGATAGTGCACGTTGTAGAAGTGCCAGACGGTGATGGCGAGGGCCGCTAGGATGGCTTCGTGGGCGTGTGCCTCTTTCACGGTGTCCCAGAAGGCTAGTGTGGCATCCGGAAGTACGGCGCGAATGATGGCCGGGAACCACATGGCCAAGCCTGTGCCGATCATGATGGCGCAGCCCCAGAATACCGCCCAGTAGTCGAACTTCTCCACGTAGGAGAATCGTCCGAAGTTGGGCGGGGTTTTCCGCAGGCCGAGGAACCACTGGAGGTTGTGCACGACGTGCAGGAAGTCGGAGGGGCGGGGCAGCATGAGCCAGAAGTCCCGTCGTCCTTCGCTATGGGTGGCGCTGTAGATGACGTGGTAAATGCTGACGAATATGAGCCCGCATGCGGCCAAGCGGTGGACGGCACGCCACAGGTCGACGCCACCGAGGGCACCGGTGACTTCGCCGGCCCAATGGGCGCCGGGGAAGCGAAGGGCGAAGAGTGGAATGGCTGTGAGGATGAGCAGTGAAACGCTGGACATTAGCACGAAGTGCTGGAATAGGAAATGGGGGTTGAATCGCTGCACCATTTCTTTGTGTCCAGCGGCGGCGTTGCGCTCTTTGCGGGTGCGGACGCGGGCCAGGGTGTCGAGTCCCATGTGACTGAGCAGGGCACCTAGCACGAAAATGGTGAACCAGTTAAAGAAGGTATTGGTGAATCCGGCGGGGCCGGTGTACTTTCTTTGTTGTCCGTTGTAGCCCAGGACGGAGGCCTGGGAAACGGTAACTGGTTTTCCGTTTTCGTCGAAGGGATCGACTTGCACGTTTGCGAAGAAGAAGGGCGCATCAGCCGAGTGGCAATCCCCGCAACCGTTGGCACCGAGGGCGCGGCCGATGGGTTCGACTCCGTGGGAGGCGGTCCATTCAAGGGGGGTGGCCAATGCGGCGAGGGTGGGCACGCTGGTGGGATCGACCTGTTCGACTTTAGCGTCGATGGGTCGGGCCAGACGGGTTTCAATCTCCTGCCAGGACTTGGTGAGGGCGGTCCAACTGCTCTTGCCGCTGGCGGAATCTTCCTTCTCGGCGAGAAGCTGGATGGACATGAAGGGTTCGTTTTCTCCGATGCGTTCCATGTCGAGCATGGGGACGTAGTCTTCGCCCCATGCGGGGGCGGTGTCATCGAAGGGATTGCGCCAGGGGGCGACGGTAACCTGGAAGACTTTGTCTCCGCGTATGTAGTAGAGCGAGCGGTCGGTGAGCCGGGGTACGGCGACCTTGAGCGCCCAGGCCACGGTGGCAATTTCCTGGTCGGAGTTTGCTTCGGGGAATGAGTCGTTGTTGTCGTCTAGCACGGCGATCTCTCGCCGATCTTCAAAGGTGTACGCTTTGAGTTTGGCGATGATTGCGTCTTGGAGGGCACGTTTGGCGGCGTCTTCCTTCTTGAGCGTTTCGGGGGTGAAGGAAAGCAGTTCTTGCCGCAGGGCTTCGTCGGTAGGCGGCAGGGCCGGGGATGGCGTACCGCTCCTGGACTGGCCTTTGTACTCGTAGCGCTTGAACTTGGGATCGGTGAGGAAGTTCCAGGCGGCTTCCATGTCGCTGAGGAAGAGGGGCTTGGCTTCGTTGTTCTCGACGTAGGCCCAGAACGCGCCCAATTGTCGGCTGACGGGGTAGATCTTTCCGTCGCCCTTGACGCGACCTAGTTCATACGGGGTTTCGGCCACCGCAGCACCGGGGCGCTTGGGTGTGAGCTTGATCTTCACCGGTTTGAGGCCGGTGGTATCCATTTGCTCGGCCTTGCCCCGGAAGACGCAAACGGCGGCTTGGTCGGTGTTTGCGAGGACGGCTTTCTGCAGGACGATGAGCATGAGCATGCGTGCATCGTCGTTGGCTGCGCCACCGGACTGCTCCATAAAGCTGGCGACGGTGAAGGCACCCTGGGGCAGGCTGCAAACGGCTTGCTGGTCTGCTCCAGCGGAAATGGTAAACAGCTTGCGCATTTCAGCGGCTGCGTCCACCACATAGTTTGCGGCTTTTTCAATGTCGGTGGCGGCGAAAGGCACGAGGCGGTTTTCACTCGATTTCTCGTCGAGTCGTCCCCACGCGGCCCCATAGGCCATGTTGTCGTATTCGTCGGCCGCTGGTGGTGCGGAGGTTTGGCGGGCAATGCCGGTCAGGGTATCGACGGTTCCTGCGGGGAGGAAGGGTCGATGGGTGATGTGACAGGCGGTGCAGTCGATGCGTTCCATGTGGAGCGGCGGCAGGAAATTGTGGGCTTCCACATATCCGGGTGCGCCCCGCTCTCCCCGTTCGTGGCATTCCTTGCAGGACAACATGGTGTTGTCGAGGTCTTCGCGGACGGTCTGGCCCACGGGAGAACCCTTCTGGAAATTATGCCGGATATCGCCTTGGTGGCAGGAGATGCACTTGAGGCCCTGTTCGGTGTGTACGTCCTGGACGTAGTCGTTGTGCCAGTCTCCGCCGCGTTTTTGGGCGTTGGAGATGTTGTGGCAGGCCTGACAGCTTCGGTCTTCGGGACGCTGGATGTGCATGAGCACGGTGCCATCGGGGCGGAAGAGGTCGGTCTTGTAGTAGGCGTGGGGTTCCTGTCCTTCGCGCACGGCACCGAAGGTAATGGCCAGATTGGCACCGACGGTTGCGGCGAACTTGAAGTTGTACTTCTTGAGTTCCTGCACGCGGAGGGAGTATTCGTAGCCTTGAAGGTGGCAGATGAAGCAGTCAGCTTCGAGTACGCCGGTCTTCGCCCAGGCTTGATCCTGGTAGTCTCCGTTTCCGAAGAGGGTCAGTCCGCCGGTGTCCCTGCGCAGTGCTTCATCGTAGCGCTGCCCGGTGCGGTCATACTCGGCGGGGCCGCCGCCGGGATGGCAGATGCCGCAACTGACGACCCATTCAAAGGGGGACATGTCAGCGTCTTTGGGGTCGGTGACATTCCAAGGGGTGAGCTGACGCTGGTAGAGCAGGTTCCACTTGCCAAAATAGCCGGGCCCTTGGCAGGCGGGCTTGAGCTTTTCTTCCTCGGAGCGTTCTTCCTGAACGGCGGGATACAATTGATCGCGCCCCATCTGGAAGTGGTAACCGTGGGTTATTTTCTCGTATTCGTGGCACTGTCCGCAGGTCTTTTTCATGCTGACGGGATTGCCGATGAATCGAAGTTCGGGGATGTTGGTGACTTTTCCGTCCTTGTCGTACTTCGGCAGGATGGGATTTCCATCGGCCCCGTTTTTCGGGGTGATGGGGTTGCCATTCTCGTCCAACAGTTTGAAAGGCGGACAAGAAAGCGGCAGAGGCCGGTTCAGTCCCATAACAAGTCCGCGCTTGCCGGTGACCGCTTCACGTCCGATGAAACGGTCATAATTCACGAAGTCCCCCTTTTCGGGGATTTCTTCGGCGAAGGCGGCGAATGTCAGGGACAGAAGGGCCGCCAGCATGATAGTCCGTATGGGCATCCTTCTCATGAGCTAGGATCTCTCTTCCCGGGTTTGGAGCATTTCGGGTGGCCGACAAGGCCAGCCCGAATGAATCCAGTTTTATTCTGTTGCGCGCCAAAAGCGCACGGCCATCGTGCGGCCTGGGCATATTTATGTCCCTGCCGCAAACGCTGTGTTTGCTGAAAGCTAACTGATTACCGAAGGGTCGGGGGTCGGGAAATCAAAGGTGTACAGGGCCGGGTCGATATCGACCACGGTGTGCTCAGCCATGGCTTTGAAGCCGCTGAGCGCCATGATCGTCGCACGCAGTCCCACCATCTGGTTGGACTTGGGCATGCCACCGTTCTTGATGTCCTTGGCGAACTGGATGAATTGGAGTTGATCCACGGACTTCGAGTTGTCGACGGTGATGGGCTCGCCCTTGGTGACTTCCTTGTTCGAGAGGCTGAGCGTGCCGCCCGAGGTGATGACCTTGGCTGCGTCTTCGGCCTTGGTGGCGGTGTTGCCACCACTACCCCACTTGACCTTGGCGGTTGCTTCTTCATAGATGGAGCCGCCGGTTTCGGTGAGTTCGATGGTGCCCTTGTCGCCTTCGATGAGTTCCGAGCAGCCTTTCTTTTCGTTCGCCATGATATTGGAATAGGCGAAACGGACGCTGTACGGCTGATTGATGGCCTCGTTCGTCTGGAAGGCATTGCGCGGATTGACGAAGGTGAAGGCCTTGCTGGCCGGGGTGACTTCGTATTCAAAAATGATGTTCGCGTTGTCGTCCACATTGCGGCCATCGCGCCAGTAGTCGAGTCCGCCAAGACCGCAGGCACGCTTGGGCATGGCATCTAGGTACCAGCTGGCGATATCGAGTTGATGGGTGGCCAACTCGGTCATCAGCCCACGGGAGGTGTCGGCATACAAGCGCCAATTGAGGTGCTTTTCGAGATCGGGAATGTATTTGGCCTCGTAGGCGTTCAATTGACGAGTCTTGTCGACGGGGCGACGCCAGTCGTTGTTCCGGTGCCATTGCGCGTCGATGTGGACGATGCGGCCGATAACGCCGTCTCGAATGAGTGCGGCGGCCTTGTTGTAGAGCGGATTGTATCGGCGTTGATGGCCGACTTGGACGAATTTTTTCTTTTCGTTGCACTTGAGGACAATTTGACGAGCTTGTTCGATATCGTAGCACATCGTCTTTTCGCAGAAGACGAAGCATCCGGCGTCCAAGGCGTCCATCACGATCTGGTAGTGCGTGGAAAGCGGCGTGGCAATGACCACGGCGTCCGGCTTTTCCTTCTCCAGCATTTCCTTATAGTCATAGTAGGCCTGCGGGGCATACGCGGCCATGACCAGTTTTTTCTGCTTGTCGGTGATGCCGGGAGGCAGTATTTCAACGCCCGCGTTGGACACTTGGGCGTAGGTCTTGGCCGATCGTTGGTGCGGTTCGTAGACGTCGCACACCGCGATAATGCTGATATCCTGCGCCGCGCCCATAAGCCCATCGCGAACGTGGTAGGTTCCCTGACCACCGGTTCCGATACATGCGACCCGCACTTTTTCGTTCTGTGCGTAGGAGAACGGCGCTTTTCCGGCCATTATCGTCAGGCCTGCGGCAACACCCGCCGTTGTCCGCACAAAGTTTCTACGGCTAACCTTCTCGCTCATAACCACTCCTCTACCTATAGATTTATCCGGATCACCTTGGGAGTTCCGGCTTCGTCCACCACCAATAGGGCGCGGACTTCCGGGTGCTCCCGACAGAAGGCTCTGGTTCCTTCGACGCCTAACACAAAAAAAGCAGTACTCAAAACATCACTGAGAGCGCCAGTCGGCGCAATCGAAGTCGCGCTCAGGACGCCTTCGGAGGGTTTTCCCGTGCGGGGATCGAAAATGTGGCCATACTTCTTACCTTCCAGCACAAAAAACTTCTCGGAGACGGACGAAGTCGACAATGATTCGTTGGAAATGACGACTTCAGCAATGCGTTCGGCACTGTTGCTATTATAAGGCGAACGGATGGCCACTTTCCAACCGGGTTCCCCGGGTGGTGAGCTAATGGCGAGCAGGCTGCTGGAGCCTGCGTTGAGCAGGGCGGATTTCACCCCGGCATCCCGCAAAGATTGCGCGGCCCAGTCCAAAGCGAGACCCTTGCCGATGCCCCCGAAGTCCACGGACATGCCGGGGGTTTTGAATTGGACGGTTTTGGCGTCTTCGCGGATGATGAGCTTGTCGAAGCCGACTTTTTCCAGGGCGACCTTGATTTCATCGTCTTTTGGAAGGCGCCCTTCTTTGCGGTAGAAGCCCCAAAGCTGAAGAAGCGGCCCGACGGTCACGTCGAAGGCACCGTGGGTTTGCTGGAAGGCTTCTTGGGAGCGCTGTAGCGCTTGCATGAGTTCGCCACCGATTTCGACGGGGTGGTCCCCCGCTTCCCTGTTCACCTTGGAGAGTTGGCTGTCCTGCTTCCAGTTGCTGATGCGGGCGTCGAGGAGGTCGATGGCGGCGAAGGATGACTCTGCGAGGTGCGCGACTTCTTCGGATTGCATGTCGGCGGTGGGTGGATAGAGAATGAGTTCAAAGGGGGAACCCATGGCTTCGTGGGTGATGGTGGCGAATCGCTGATCTTTCGGGGCCTGGGTGATGAACCCGTCTTCCCCTTTCGCCATCGCGTATCCTGAAATAGCCAATAGCACGAGCGCTGAACACACGCTTCTTGCCGGAATTATGAGAGGAAACGCCATTGGGACACCTTGAAAAGACCGTGATGAAAATTGTACGGCGGGAGTGTACCTCATAATCAGCGCGATAAGCAAGGCAGTTGGGAGGGGATGGGATTTGTGGGCTGTTGCTGCGGGGTTTTAACATCCTCCGGCCCTTCGGGGTACCCCCTTCGAAAGGGGGATTTTTTTGCGCTTCGCGCTACCAGCTTTGTCAGAGGGATTTTTTGCGCTTTGCGCCACCAGCTTTGATAGGGTGCAAGTAGGTTAGGGGTTCGGATATTATCGAGGCGCAGGGTTTTGAGGGGCTTGTTCTCGAGTGCTCGTGTTTTTAGATAGGGATACCTGTGATGCAAGATTTGGATGGAATATCGCTTGCCGTCGGATTGGCACTGGGTGCGGTCTCTGGCGCGTTTTTGCTTTGGTTGGCGTTTCGGCCGCGTATTGAGCGGTTGTGCGCTGAAAAAAACGGATTGATCATGACGGGGGAACAGCAGCGGCAGGAATTGTCGCGGGTTATGGAGGCGTGGCGCGTGGAATCGGGCTACCGCGCGGCGGCCGAGGAAAAGGGTTCGCGCATTCCCCGGCTGGAGTCTGAAATCGTTACGCGTGAACAACGGATCGACGCCTTGCGGGGGGAGAATGCCGCGTTGCAGGTGGAATTGTCTGAGCAGCGCACGATGCTCGATGAGGAGCGCAAGGCGGCGGCCGCGAAATTGGTCTTGCTGGACGATGCGCAGCGTCAGTTGTCGGATGCGTTCAAAGCGCTTTCTGCGGAGGCGTTGCGACACAACAATCAGTCCTTTCTGGATCTTGCGAAAGAAAATCTCGAGAAATTTCAGGAAAATGCCCGGGGCGATTTGCAGAATCGGCAGCAGGCGATCGGGGAGTTGGTGAAGCCGCTGCAGGAATCGCTGGCGAAGGTGAATGCGCAGATTGGCGAGGTTGAGATGGCCCGCACGGCTGCGTATGCCGGGCTGACGGAGCAGGTGCGATCGCTGGCGGTTTCTCAAAGCCAATTGCAGTCAGAAACGGCGAATCTGGTGAAGGCGCTGCGGTCTCCGGTCACGCGGGGACGGTGGGGCGAGATCCAACTGCAGCGGGTTGCGGAAATGGCCGGGATGCTCGAGTATTGCGATTTTATGCAGCAACAATCGGAGCAGGGCGAGGACGGGCGGTTGCGTCCGGACATGGTGGTGCGGCTTCCTAGCCAGAAGAACATCGTGGTGGACGCGAAGGTTTCGTTGCAGGCTTATCTGGAGTCGATCGAGGCGACTGACGAAGAAACGCGCATTCGACACCTCAAACAACATGCGCGTCAGGTGGCTGCGCATGTGGCGCGTCTGGGGGAGAAGCGGTATTGGGAACAATTCACCCCCACGCCGGAATTTGTGGTGCTGTTTCTGCCGGGGGAACAGTTTTTTGGCGCGGCACTGGAGCAGGATCCCAGTTTGATCGAGCAGGGTGCGGAGAAAAAGGTGATCATCGCAACCCCCACCACGCTCATTGCCTTGTTGCGTGCGGTGGCGTATGGATGGCGGCAGGATCAGCTTGCACGCAATGCGGTCATCATCGGAGAACTTGGCCGCGACTTATACAAGCGCATCGCGGTGCTTGCAGGGCATTTTGACGACATGCGCAAGGGCTTGGATCGTGCGGCATCGGCCTATAACAAGGCTGTGGGTACCCTCGAG
>CAIZGN010000154.1 GCA_903932505.1 Candidatus Hydrogenedentota bacterium | reverse complement strand
GCTAAAAGAATAGGCCTCCCGGAAATCCGGGTGTAACTGGAAAACCTTGGCTAAAGCCTTGGTGGCGACCTTTTCCAGTAGCCGCTCCAGTGAACGTTCACTCTGCGGAATGCTCTGGTATAGGGAGAGCAGTTCTGCGGGTTCACAGAGGATTTCCCAGGCTTGATCTTTGGTGTTCCACTGGCGGATTTCTCCATTCACAAAGGACTCAAGCAAAATCTCCGTGGCCTTGCGGGCAGGCTGAGCCGATTTGGTTCCGGCGGGAAGGTCAATCCATTCGCCCAGCAGCTCCAGTTTGCGACGGACGGATTGCGAAGCACCACCGGCGTTTACTTGGGACTGGTAGTCACCAAAGAGCTTGACCAAAGCCATGCTGCGCTTAAGCTCATCGATATCTTGAGCTGGCAGTGTGGCCGGCAACCATACGAGGGTTCGTCCGTTGCCATGACGGACTGCATCCATTTCGACATCGAGCGGCAAAGCCGATGGATAGAGCGCAGTCAGGTGCAAGGACTTAGTGGCGGGCACGTCCTTAACAAAGCTGATGACCGCATGATCGTTGGTAAGTGCCGCGACCGGTTCTAGCCGATAGTCCAGCGAGCGGCGGGTTCGCTGCCACTCCACATCCACCTGGGTCGAAAAGCCATGTTGTGGAGGCACTGTACCGCCCAATGGACTGCCTGGGAAGCGTAGGAACAGTTCAAGATGGGAGCGGTAAGCACTCTCAAGCTGAATATCCGGCGCGAAGCCATTCTTGACCCGCTCGACTTCTACCAACAGCTCTTCACGTTCGCCGCCGTCACCTTCGACAGAGAGGAAAAAGCTTTGATTCTCCCCGCTGCCTTTCTGACGAAGGGGCGGAAATGTTTGGGCAATCTTTTCTAGGATTCGGGTCGTTTCCTGGTCGCTTCCAGCAGGGTCACTTTCTTTGCCGGGCCATCGCAGCAAGAGCGCGTCGTTCAGCTTGGACACGGTGAGTTCTTCCTTGACCATGGAGAGAACGATCAAGGCTTTGATCAGGCGTTCGCTCGCAACCTTGGCAGCAGTCTGGTCGTCGTCCGACCATCGCTTATAGGGCACGCGGGATAGGACCTCATCCCTGGCCGTGCTGCAGAATCGCTCAAACATTCCGTAATACTTGGCCATCTCAGGATCGTCTTGGATGATCTTGTTGCGCAGATCCTCGTAGTCGAACACGTCGTCGAGAACCGCGATACGTTTCCAGTCGCTGTTATCCTGCAGGCGTCTTTCAATGAACTCCTGAACAAATCCGAGAGCGCCACGAGATCTGCCACCCCGGTTGGTGATCGCGGTGAGGCAGTACAGTCCGAAGGGATGCATCGGATAAACGTCGGCAAAGTGTTTTGACTCTTCGGTGACGGGTTCCCGTTCGCGGAAGTACCGTTTCAGGAAGTCAGTAAAGGCTCCCCGGAAATGCGGCTGGATTTCAGCCTTGAAGGCATCGGCAAGCTTGTGAACGCATTTGGAATTTTCACGGAACAGTCGGTGATTGTAGATGCGATGAAATTGTGTGACCGGGATGTTAATGGATTGGAAGCGTCCGGATTGCCCGGAAAGCTTGCCCATCAGCTCTGTGTCATAATTACGACCAGCCTGTCGAGCGATGGCCTGTATTTCCTCTTGAACCGCGCCAAAAATCCAGAACGGCTGATTCCCAGCGAGTCCTGCTTCGGACAGTTGTCCCAAGAATGCTGTACCCCGGTTGAAGTGTTCGTCGCTCTGGATCAGATGAAGATACAACTCATCGACAAAGACCAAGACACCCTCGTACCTGCGCTCTCGGGCAATCTCGACTAGCTTCTTGACCTTCTCCGTGACCGTAGTACGATCCTGGACGAGTTGAATGTTCAAGGCGGCAACAGCCTGCTCAATGATGGTCTTCTGATACTCCTTATCATAGGAGCGAAGCTGATCGAAGGAGAGACTTTTGTTGTCGCGAATCCAGTTCTCCACGTCACTGCTCGTGCCTTTGGCGGTGTGATTAAAAAAGGTATCTAGGTAGGCGTCAGTATTGGACAGGGTCGCTGTTACTGG
>CAIZGN010000153.1 GCA_903932505.1 Candidatus Hydrogenedentota bacterium | reverse complement strand
CGGGAAGGGCCCAGTAGCGCGTTAGCGCAAGAAGGCCCTTTCCGCCCGGAGCGGGGCAATGGAAGATTGACGGGGGAGAAATTGACCACAGAGACACAGAGGGCACGGAGCGTGGATGATGCAGAGTGTCGCTATTGATGTGATGCGGGGTGTGCTTGAGGTTTTTTGAGAACCTATTTGGAGTGCGGGGACGCTAGTCGGCGCTTTGGCTAATTATCAGTAGAACCTTGAATCAGCACGATACCGCCGCATCGTTTCCCCGACATCGTATTTATTGACTTTCGGGATGACAGGTTGCATAATGCGGGTACTACTTGGGGCTATGAGGTCTCTGGTGGGGTATGTTGATGGTTCTTCAACGGATAAGGGAGGTTCCGCAATGCGTCGTTACACTGCGATGTCTGTTTTGATGCTTTTTCTGCTAGGGCTTTTTGCGACCCATATGACAGGCTGCCCGCCGGTGTCGAATGATCCGATACCCGAAGGGGAAGGGGAATACGTACCGCATAAGGAGGGCGAGACCGCCCCTCCTGAGGCCACGAAAATAACGGTGCCCAATTTATCAGGTGATTCCTTTTCTGGTGTTCAGGCAAAATTGGCGGCGTCGGGTCTTTCGTTGGGCGAAACCATAAACGTCTACAACAGTAGCGCGTACGGTTCTGTGATCGCTCAAAGCCCGGCGGGGGGCGCGTCGGTCGCACCAGGGACAAGCGTATGGGTGACGGTATCGATGGGGCCTAATGTTGGTGGTTTGAGTGATTCGGATCTCGTTGCGCTGAAAACCCAAGCTGTGCAAGAGAGCTGGACTTTCTCGGTGGGCATCACCCCTGCCACCACGGTTCCCCTTAGTACTCTCGCTGGATTGGATGAGGCGCAATACGTGAAATCGGGAAGAGTGCCGTTCGATAAGCGCAAGGACGCCAAGGCCGGACCGCTTCCAGCCCGTTTTGACTGGCGAGATCATGATATCATGACCCCGGTCAAATGGCAGGCGAATTGTGGAAGCTGCTGGGCGTTTGCAACCAATGGGGCGATGGAAGCGCTCATTCGCAAGGCAGATGGGACTATTCCGGATCTTTCCGAGCAATATCTGGTGAGCGCGAACATGAATGGCTGGGGATGCGGCGGTGGCTGGTTCGCTCTTTCCTATTATGTTGATGCGCTTTCCGCATGTGGCATGACCGGGGCTGTATTGGAATCATCTTTTCCCTATCAGGGGAAAGACCTTACCCCCAATTGCCCGTATACCATTGCGTATCATCTTGAAGAGTGGAATTATGTGAGTAATGACATGATTCCTTCGGTCGAAGCGATTAAACAAGCTATCCAGAGCTATGGCCCGGTGACATGTGCGGTCTCTGTCGATAGCGCGTTTCAGGCGTACAGTGGGGGGGTGTTCAATCATTCAGCCGGAACCACGCCAATGAACCACGCCGTCGTTTTGGTGGGATGGGATGATGCGCAAAGCGTTTGGATATTGCGGAATTCCTGGGATACATTCTGGGGGGAAAATGGCTACATGCGTATCACGTATGACTCCGCCAATGTGGGCGCTTATGCCGCCTACGCCATCTACGCTGGAAATGGCGCCCAAGAGGGGGAGGGTGAGCCGCCCGTTGAAGGTGAAGCTCCGCATGAGGGCGAAGGCGAGCCAGCCACTGAAGGTGAACCCACGCCCGGGATTACTGAAACCATCCTGCTGCCTGGCAATGTGCCGCTCGTGATGGTGTGGATTCCGGCGGGGACATTCCTGATGGGTCGGTACGCAGGTGAGCAGGACAGTGATTTCTGGTGCGGCAGTTGCGAAGATCCGCAGCATCAGGTGACGCTTTCCACGGGTTTCTGGATGGGGAAATATGAGTTGACGCAGGCGCAATGGAAGGCGGTGATGGGTGGAGCGAATCCTTCGTATTTCCAAGGGGCGAATGCTATGGAAGGTGAGGTGGAGTTGAACACGGACAACCGGCCGGTGGAGCAGGTGTCTTGGGATGCGATCACGCAGACGTTCCTACCTGCACTAAAGGCCTTGACAGGGTTGAGCTTCCG
>CAIZGN010000152.1 GCA_903932505.1 Candidatus Hydrogenedentota bacterium | reverse complement strand
GGTATGGGTCGCATCGGGATAGACGCGCAATCCTTCCAAAAACTCGGTCGCACCCAGAAGAAAAGCCGCAATGTTGAGGGGTCCCCGCGCCACCGCGAAGCGGATCTCGTGGCCACTTTCGCGAATCCCCGCTTCGGCATGTTGCAAGCGCTTCAATACAAAGGGAGCCAGACCATCCGTACCCGGATTCGGTTGCTTAAGCCGGGCGGCCTCTTCGGCATTGCTAAACATCTTTTCGGCAAACGGATATTCGTTTTCGTAAAACAGGCATTTCGCGCCAAAGGCAGAGGGCTCGGTGCACATGCCATACTCGGACCAGAATCCGGGGAGGAACAGAACCTCCGGAAAACGTTCAAGTGCTTGCTGATTGGCCTCAAACCAACGGGATTCGCTCGTGAAATAATCTAGGATGGATAGCCCGAACCACCCGGGCAACCACGGACTGTCGATAATAAAGCCCACGGGAACCGGGTCGATTCGTTCGCCGTCCAGCACGGCCAATAGGGTTTTCCATTGATTGTTTGTCATCGAGAGTCTCCCTCCATGGCGCTTCGAGAAAACGTTGACACACATCACGCTGAAGCGTGTGATCACATCCCCGGGTACAACGTCTCATTGTACTGCGTTGGTATCTCGACGGGCGCGGGATTGGCGTAAATACACAACGCGCGCGAACCGAAGATGAGTATCTCTTCCCGGCTATCACCCCACACATCTGCGACGTGGCCATAGAATTCGGTTTGCCGATCCTTCTCGGTGCGGTACGCCGCGTATTGCATGGGGAATTGCGCGACGATTTTCCCTTCGCCGTCATAGACACAGGCGGGGCGACCGGGGCCGTGCCCGTAGACGAAAATACCCTGCGGGCCACCGGCTGAAAACCATCGCACTGGGACCGTGGCGATGCACCACGCGCCTTTTTCTTGTTGGCGACTCCAGATTTCCTTGCCGTCCAGGTCATACATGTAGAGAATCCCCCACGCATTTGCATCGCGATGGTGCGGGATGGGGGTGCGGTCCACCACCGCGAGTTGCACCGGGGAATCCGTGCGGAATCTTCCCGCGACCACGTGCTGGGCCTCTCCCAAGGGGTGCGCCCAGCGTTCCGTACCATCGGGGGACAGGCAATGAATCCCACCATTTCCAAAGAGCAGGTTCCACTGGTTGTCCGGCCCACGCAGGCACCACGCGGCGTCCTGATGAGAACCCTTGGCATCGTGCTGAAAGAGAACCTTACCGTCATGATCGACAAGCGCAAAACCCACAAAAACCTCGTCCCGCCCGTCTGTATCCACATCTGCGATGGCGGGGAAATGCCCCACCGACCCCTCGTAGTGCCACAGTTCCGCGCCATCATGACTGACGCCCCACATGTTCCAATAGCGATCCTTGACCACCAAGTCCTCGCGCCGCCCACGTCCGGTGAGGTCCGCAAACAGAAAACAGTCGTCGGCGGGGGCCGGCAATTTGAAGCGGCTCTTTTCCTTGCCGGAGACCGCGTCCAGCACCAGCATCTCCGCATTTCCCTCGTACCGATCCGCCCGCTCGCGCGGGCCCGTCACGTCTTTGGGCTCGGCATACACCGCCTGCTTCACATACATGACCTCATTCTTGCCGTCGTGATCCCAATCATAAATTTGCACCGGCAAATCGCTGTACATCTCGCCATGATCCGGCGAAGGCGCGCCGGATTGCCACAAGACCTCCCCGGCAATCGTCACGGCCGTCAAGCAGGTGATTTCGCGGGTGTTTCGGTCGCTCTGCACCAGCAGGAAGTCCGGTGCGCCATCGGCGTTCAAATCACCCACCCGCAAGGTCTGGGCGCCGAAATCTTTCACATCGATAGACGCGACCAAATGCGCGGAAGGCGGAACGGCATCATCACCCGGCGCATTCCACGCCGCCAGCAGAAACCCAAAGAGCACAAGACATATACGCATGTGGTCGACCTTTCGTAATGCCCGACATCCGCGATTACAGCTGTTCGCGACAACAGCGCAACCCTAATAGACCTTCACCGACGTCTCTTTACCGCCTTGCTCGGCGGAAACGTAGGCGGAGTAGATGGTTGAAATCGTATCCGCACCCAGACGGCTGTCGCTCTCCAGCGGTTCGCCATAGGCCACCGTGCGGTAGAAGGCCTCGATTTCCTGCGGATAACCGGTGAACCAGTCTTCGTCCGGGGGCATGTGCGTCCAGCCTTGTTTCGTGCCGATCTTCTCTACGGTGTAGATATCGGAAAACTGGGCTTCAGCCGGATTGTAGACCTTCATGGCATCACTGGGGTTAATATTGCAGACCGTGCGGTGATTGTTGGCGCAGACTTCGAGCCAGTTATGGATGCCGCCGAGGACGATATCGGAGGCGAAAATCGTGGCCAGCGTGTTGTCCTCGAAAGTGACGTGCATCATCGAAAAATCGTCGATATCGTGGTAGTCACGGCGGATATGGCCTTCGTCGATGAAATTTGACATG
>CAIZGN010000151.1 GCA_903932505.1 Candidatus Hydrogenedentota bacterium | reverse complement strand
GCCTACGACCCCAAGGCCATGCCCAAGGCCAAGACGGAATTGAAATCAGTCCGGTTCACCAAGGACGCCTACGATGCCGCAAAAGGCAGCCATTGCCTCCTGCTCATGACCGAATGGGCCGAATTCCGCGATCTCGATCTCGGCCGCATCCATAAATTGATGAAACAGCCGGTTATCGTCGATGCCCGAAATTTCTTCGATCCGGAAACCGTCAAAGCGCGGGGATTCGCCTATCGCGGCATAGGCCGGGGTGCCAAAGGCGGTTCCACCACCTGACCGGCACAAAAATAGATACCCGGCACCGCATACGCGCCTTGGTTTTTCCTTGGTGGCAAGAGAAAAACGACACCCCTATAAAAACAAAACCGCCCGCCTAAAACGATCTAAATTCGCAACAGGCGGACGGTAAGATAGTCACGAAACCAAGGGCACCCCATCAATCACCCAAGTCGCGAATCTGCTTCTCCAACATCGCGACATGACTCACCTCCTCCTTCACAATCGCCCCGATATTCGCCAAACCCAAGCGGGCCGGCACCAGATCCTGGATGCCCGTATAAAAAACCACCGCATCCTTTTCCCGCTCAAGCGCCAACTGCAGAACATGCTTCACATCCGGCTCAGCACCGAACATCTCGCTGGGCTTCATGTTCTCCGTAAACACCGTCCGATCCGCCATCGACTGCAGGTAAATCCCCATCTGATCCTCAGGGTCAAACACCGTGGGCATCTTTTCTTCCGCAGTCAACTCGCTCCGCATCGTCTTAAACAGCTTCACATGCGCCGTCTCCCAAGCCGAAAGCCGCCGCAGCAGTGCCGCCGACTCCGGATCAGACACCGCTTCACAACCCGCAGCATAGAAAGCCACGCCATTCCGCTCAATTCGCTCCGCGATTTCAAGTATCTCATCCGCGCTAAACTGTATGGGCATATACTCTTACTCCTATCTGGCCACCTTGGCCCTGTTAAAGAAAAGCATAGCACACCCCATCGCCCCCCGTCATTTCAAACGCAGCGCGAAATCTTGCCCGCCTCTTCCGCAGCATATCCCATCGAATCGGCTGCATAACGCACTGCAATACCGTACGTCACTAACTTTTCAATTCCCCCAACACATCTCGCACGGTAGCCGCCAGTTTTTGTATCGAAAACGGCTTCTGAATAAAGTGCACCCCCGGCTCCAACACCCCTTGGTGCGCGATCACGTCAGCCGTATACCCCGACATGAACAAACATTTGAGATTGGGATGTAGGGATACAATCTCTCGGGACAAGTCGCGGCCATTCATGTCCGGCATCACCACATCAGTCATGAGCATATGGATTTCCTCGGAATATTCCTTCGCCAGACGGATGGCCCCTAACGGTGTGCTTGCCGCAATCACCCTATAACCTTGGTTTTCCAGCAACTCCGTTGCCAGCTCAAGAACGGCCTGCTCATCTTCCACCAACAGGATCGTCTCGTTCCCACGCGCAGCAGGAACTACATGCTCCTCCGTCCGCATCGGCCCCACCTTGCCCGAATGCCGGGGCAGATAAATGGTGAAAGTCGTTCCCTGGCCCGGCTCACTGTAAACATTGATGAATCCATTATTCTGCTTTACAACGCCATACACCGTCGCCAAACCCAAACCCGTGCCTTTACCCAATCCTTTGGTCGTAAAAAACGGCTCGAAAATGTGGGACAGCGTTTCCTGATTCATACCGATGCCATTATCGCTCACCGACAGCCGCACATACTCCCCGACGGTGAAGCCCGGATGACTCACGCAATACGCTTCGTCGAAGGTACTATTTTCCGTCTCAATGGTCAGAATGCCGATATCGGCAATGGCGTCCCGCGCATTGATGCACAAATTAGCCAGCAGCTGGTCGATCTGAGAAGGATCCACCTCGATGGGCCACAAATCCGCCGATGGATGCCACTTGATGCCGATATCCTCGCCAATCAGGCGCTGCAGCATCTTCAGCATCCCCGCCACGGTCTCGTTCAGCTCTAGAACCTTTGGCGACACCGTCTGTTTACGCGCGAACGCTAAAAGTTGGCGAGTGAGATCCGCCGAACGTTCCGCCGCCTTGCGGATTTCCTGCAGGTCACTGTAAAGCGGCTGTGTCGAATTCGACCGACCTATGGCCAATTCCGCACGCCCGAGGATTACGCCCAACATGTTGTTGAAATCGTGCGCCACGCCACCCGCCAGGCGGCCCACGGATTCCATCTTTTGCGCCTGAGCCAATTGCTCCTGAAGTTTCGCTCGTTCCGACTCCGCCTGCATGCGTTCCGTAATATCGGTGTTGGTCCCACTC
This sequence comes from Candidatus Hydrogenedentota bacterium, assembly GCA_903932505.1. Lineage (GTDB taxonomy): Bacteria > Hydrogenedentota > Hydrogenedentia > Hydrogenedentales > CAIZGN01 > CAIZGN01. Next base: position 755 of record CAIZGN010000151.1, on the reverse strand, counting down.
AACAGCAATGGCAAACCCGAACCGCTGCGTTTAACAACATTTCCACGGCCAAGTATCCAAATCCAATCCCCACTCTTGTGTCGCATCCGAAATACCGATTCATATCCTTTCTGGTTCTGGCTCACCAGTACAGAGTGCACCCGATCCAGCATGCCCTGATAATCATCCGGATGACAAAGCGATTGGAATACCTCGAAATTCATCGCCAGTTCCTCATTTCCGTAGCCAAGAATCTCATACCACCGGGGACTGTAATACGTTGTTCCGCTCACATAATCCCATTCCCAAAGCGCATCCGAGGTGGCCGAAAACGCATGAGACAACCGCCTTTCGCTCTCCAGCAGCACCTCCTCCATCCGCGTGTGCGCCGTAATGTCCTTGTCCACCCCGCGATAACCCGTAAGCACTCCCGCCTTATCAAGCATCGGCACCGCGTTGGTCAGAAAACAGATTCTTTCACCGCTCCTCGTAATATTCCAATTCCGCAGATCCTTCATGGCTTCCTTGTTCGCCGCAATCTCCCCGAATAGTACCCTCATCCGCGCTGCATCTTCCGGTTCCATAAAATCGAATGGGGCCTTGCCGATAATATCCTCGCGGGAATACCCCAGAAGATCAATCCCCTTCTGCGAGCTATAGGTGTAAACGCCATTCGCATCCACCTCCCACACCCAATCCCCCATGCTGAATATGATATCGCTGAGCCGCTCCTCACTCGCCTCTAAGGCCTGCACAGCCCGTTTACGCTCCGTGAT
>CAIZGN010000150.1 GCA_903932505.1 Candidatus Hydrogenedentota bacterium | reverse complement strand
GGTGATGCGTGCGATGTCTTCGGGCGTGAACGCGAAGGAAACCACCAGAATCGGCGTCTCATTAAAAATGAGATGCTCCGGCGACCGCAGCGCGCGGAGGAAGTCCCATCCGTCCATCCCCGGCAGAAGAAGACCACTGACAATCAGCGCGGGCGGTTCGGATTCGGTCGAGGCCAACGCCTCTTCCGCGCTTGAATGCATGCGCGGATCAAAGCCTTCCTTGCGCAGAAAACCCGACAAAGTCTCATCATGCTCGCAGTCGCCCGTCACGATCCACACGACGGCCGGCTTTCCATGTTCATTGCTCATGAAATATCCTTGATATCAAGATCCGAATAAAGTTCATGCATGCAGTCCGGACAGATTCCATGGCTGAACTCCGCCTCGGAGTGGTTTCTCACAAAAGTTTCCAGCTGTTCCCAGTAGCCCTTGTCCCCGCGGATTTTCTTGCAGTGCGAACAGATGGGCACGATCCCCTTCAACGTCTTCACCTGATCCAGCGCGGTCTGCAAGTCATGCACCTTCTTGGCCAGCTGCGCCTGCAGCTCCAACATTTGGAAGCCCACCTGCACCCGCGCCCGCAATTCCTCCGGGTCATAGGGTTTGCCCAGATAGTCATTCGCGCCCGCGTCCAGCCCCCGGCACAGATGCTTCTTGCTCGTCAGCGCCGTCAGCAAAATAATATACGGTGGTTGATCCGTTTCCTGGGCCCGCAACCGTTCGCACAATTCCACCCCGTCGATCTTGGGCATCATCCAATCCAGAATCGCCAAGCCCGGCGCATCCGGTTGCTGAAGCAAGTCCCACGCCTCCGCACCATCGCTCGACTCGATCACGTCATAGCCCTGTTTCACCAAATGCGCCGACAGCACCGTTCGTGACACAAAACTGTCGTCCGCGATCAGTATCTGACGCAGCCCCGCCTCGCCCGCTGCTCTCGGGGGGCGTTCCGGGGTCGATTCCCGTATCGCCACCACACTCTCCAGCACAGGCGGTGCCGCCACCCCGGTCAGCAGATAGACATCCGTCTCAACCCGGTTCCGGCCCTTTTCTTTCGCCCGGTACAACGCCACATCCGCCGCCGCGATCACCTTTTCCAGGCCCATGCTCCCGTCTTCATACGCCACACCGATGCTCACCGTCACTGGAACATCCCCGGCGCACGTGGGGAAGGGCGAGGAAGCCACGGCCTCCCGCAAACGTTCCCAAGGCCCGTTGCTCGGATCGCAGTTCGGCGCCACCACCAGAAATTCCTCCCCGCCATAACGCCCCAGCACGTCGTACGGGCGCATCGCCTCCTGACAGCGCACCCCGAGGATGCGCAGCACATCGTCTCCGGCGGGATGGCCGTATGTGTCGTTGACCTTCTTGAAGTGGTCGATGTCCAGCAGCGCGACCCCCACCGCCTGCCCTTCGCGCGGCGCGCGCGACAGCTCCAGGCGCAGGGTTCGCAGAATCCCCGCACGATTCGGTAGCTGGGTGAGTGCGTCCGTCTGCGCCGCCTGCGCAAGCGTGCCCTGCATCGAGATGATGCGCTCCGCCGCGCCCACGCGGGCACGCAGTTCCGCCGGGTCGCACGGCTTGCCGATGTACTCATCCGCCCCCGCGTTCAAACCCTCGCACAGGTGATCTTTGTCGTTGAGCGCCGTCAGCATGATGATGTACGGCCGCTGCTCCAGCTCCATCTGGCGGACTCGGCGGCACACCTCCAGCCCGTCCATTTCCGGCATCATCCAGTCGATGATGGCCAGTAGCGGCGGATTCTCCTGCTGCATCGCTTCCCACGCGTCCATGCCGTTGGCCGTTTCCACCACCTCGTGTCCGCTCTTGGCCAGCACCGAAACAAGTACATTGCGGGAAGTAAAATCATCTTCAGCAACCAGAATGCGCATGTCGTGGACTTTCTACCGGTCTTGGGTAAATTTAAGCAGGGCCTCGTGCAACAATCGGAACTGTACCTCGAGCAGTGGGAGCAATTCGGCCAGCGCCACCGCATCGCCCGCCAGGGCCGCCTCTTCCATTTTGGCCGCGATCCGGGTCAGCGACTCGCCGCTCACATAAGACGCCGCACCCTTGATCACATGCGACTGGGTGAACGCCTTTTCCGAATCCCCCAACGAAATCGCCTCCTTCAATACGGCGATCTGGCGGCGCGTGTCATCAGAAAAGCCCACCGCAATCCGGCAGGCCAATGCCGCGTCATCCATCATCCGCTTCAGGAACGCATCCTCGTCAAAGACCACCGTTGGGGGGGGGGCCTGTGGCACCTCAGAGCTCTCGGACTTGGGCGCGGACGGGGTGCGCGTCGTCTTATCCT